>NZ_PIZL01000015.1:0-243754 GCF_002835515.1 Vibrio sp. vnigr-6D03 | reverse complement strand
CGAAGAGGTAGCCAAGGAGAATGATTTTAAACAAGCGTACAGGGTCAACGGGTGGGCGCCCATTATCTTTACAATAGAGGTGAGCGACTTCATCACGGATAAATTCGAAGTCGATGGCTTTATCAATCTTGCGAACTAAATGTTCTTTAGGAACGAGTTGTTCCATGGTGACCATTTCAAGTTCGTACTGTTGAGGAGAAGGTTCTTGAAGCATGTTGGAGTATCCATATTCTAGTACCCCTATTAGATCAAAGGTCTAGCCTGATGGCTAGACCTTTGTCAGCAGTCTGAAGCCAAGTCTTTCGACTTGGCTTCTTAAAAATGGCTCCCCCTGCGGGACTCGAACCTGCGACATACGGATTAACAGTCCGCCGTTCTACCAACTGAACTAAGGGGGAATTATTTATGCTATCTCATTGAGACAAGCACCAAATAATGGTGCCTCGAGGCGGAATCGAACCACCGACACGAGGATTTTCAATCCTCTGCTCTACCGACTGAGCTATCGAGGCAAAAGAATGGTGCCGACTACCGGAGTCGAACTGGTGACCTACTGATTACAAGTCAGTTGCTCTACCTACTGAGCTAAGTCGGCACACTAAATTCTTTGCTACTTTGTTAACGTCTAAGTTAGACACCAACAATCAAATTGTGGTGCCCGGAGGCGGAATCGAACCACCGACACGAGGATTTTCAATCCTCTGCTCTACCGACTGAGCTATCCGGGCGACGGAGCGCTATTAAACGGATTTTCAGCCTTACCGTCAACTTCTTTTTGCAAAAAAAATCAAAAAAGTGTGTTTTTGTCGAGAAAGTAAACGATATGCCTAAGTTTCAACACTTAACTCTTACCGGAATTGAAGTCGCGCTTGAATTTAGTCACTTTTTCCAGATAACGGCGAGCTTCGCTGTTCGGGTGTTTCTTGGTCAGAGCCCAATAAACTTGATTTGGTTGGAGGGAATTTAAATCTCTCATGGCACGTTTTCTGTCGTTACGATTGAACGTATTTAACACCCCTCCGGTTCCACCGTTGTAGGCTGAAATCATACTGTATTCTAAAGAAGTCGGGTGTTTCACATTTTTTAGGTAGCGGTTCTTCAGAATGTAGAAATAAGCGGTACCTGTATCGATATTCTTTTCAGGATCGAATAAGTATTCAGGAGAGGGTTGCCCTGGCTTCTTTTTGACGAGTTTGAATACGTCGCGGCCTGCTGTTTTAGGAACAACTTGCATCAAGCCATAAGCATTTGCCCAGCTAACGGCATAAGGGTTGAAGCTACTCTCGGTTTTGATAATGGCGTAAATCAGATCTTCGGGGATGTCATACTTGCGTGACGCTCTTTGAACGATGTCAGCGTATTTATAGCTACGGCGCTCAAAATGGTCTTTAACCATCGGAATTTCGACGTAGTAGGATTTTTTGAAATCAATAGTTCGTGACTTTAACTGATTGGCGATGAGGTAATCAGCAAAACGATTTGCGCGCCAGCTCCATTGGATTGCTTTTTTGTCTTGGTCTACGACTTGTTGGTAAAGAAAGGGTCTACCTTCCAGTTTTATATTGGAAGATGAATACAAATCGACACTTGCAGGATCATCGGGTGTCAGCAACGTGGTGATAATGGCATTTTTAAGGTGTTTTTTCGGTTCAGTAGAAGAAACCGTACTGATGGTTACTTTGCCTTTTGCAAAATCAACTTCTGCGCGGCTTTGGTAGTTATCTATGTATTTTACGTAATTGCTTTTTCCTGCCACTCGAATTTCAGCTTTACCCCATTTCTTTTCAATATTAATGGAGAAACTGTTCATCAGCGCATCGAGTGCAGCAATGTCTTTTTGGAATTGACCAGGGAGCTCAGCGAGGTTTTTGGCGAATCGATTGGTGGGCTCGTAATCTACTTGATAAATGTTTTCGATAAATTCACGACTGCATCCCACGAGTAATAAGGCAGTACAAAAGTAGATTATTTTTTTCATCGTTTTCCCGAAAAAGACACCGTTAATGAAAGTAATGATGTCTTTTTAAGGGATAAAGGTAAAGGTAGGTTATGCGTTTAAGTGATCATTCACTCGGTGGCGTGTAACCATCGATGACGACGTCTTTACCTTCAAACAAGAAATTGACCATTTCTTTTTCTAGCTCTTTACGATGCTCAGGGTCCATCATGTTGAGCTTCTTCTCATTGATAAGCATGGTTTGCTTGTGCTGCCACATACCCCATGCTTCTTTCGAGATGTTATCAAAAATACGCTTGCCCAGATCACCGGGATACAGTTGAAAATCCAATCCCTCTCCGTCTTTCTTCAATCGAGCACAGAAAACAGTGCGGCTCATAATGGCTCCTTAATTTATTTCAAAGGGTAGGCTTTCAATTAACTGCTTTACAGGAGCAGCTAAGCCAATTTCTTCAGGTTGTGACAAGTTATACCAGAGACCTTTCGTTCCTTCCATTACCATATCTGGCTGTTTAGAAAGTTTGAACAAAACAGGAGTGATATCTAGATGGTAATGGCTGAAAGTATGACGAAACGCAATCAGCGTTTTTTCTTCATCTATGGTTGATTCCGTAATTGACCGTTTGTCTAACTCTGTCGCTAATTCTTGGTCTTCTTTTTGAGGAAAACAAAATAGCCCGCCCCAAATTCCACTTTGTGGTCTTTGTTCCAACCATATGTGGTTATCGTGATAGAGCAATGCAAACCAAGTCTCTTTTACGGGTTTTTCTTTTTTCGGTTTTTTACCTGGGTAATCAAGTTGATTCCCATTTTTGTTGCTTTCACACATTGTCGATACTGGGCATAACGTGCATTTTGGTTTGCTTCGGGTACAAATCATTGCACCCATATCCATCATTGCTTGGTTGTATTTATCGACATCGGTGTTTGGAGTGTGCTGTTCAGCGTACTCCCAAAGTTTATTTTCTACTTTTTTTTGCCCTGGCCAGCCTGAAACTGCGAAGCTACGCGCTAATGTACGCTTTACGTTCCCGTCTAGAATGGCGTGGGGTAGCTTGTAAACAGACGAAAGTACGGCAGCTGCAGTGGAACGACCAATTCCCGGAAGGGCGTTCATGCTCTCCAGATCTTTTGGAAATTCACCTTGGTATTTTTCGGCGACCTCCTTTGCTGCTTTATGTAGGTTTCTAGCCCGTGCGTAATATCCAAGCCCCGTCCATAGGTGCAGGACTTCATCTTGCTCGGCATTCGCGAGATCCGTTACTGTAGGAAAGCGGTTAAGAAAACGCTCGTAGTATGGGATGACGGTGGCGACTTGAGTCTGCTGAAGCATGATCTCAGATAGCCAAACCGAATAAGCGGTTTTGTTCTGTTGCCACGGTAGGCTTTTCCGCCCGTAGGCGTCATACCAAGTTAAAATTGCCTTTGCGAATGGTGTCACGACATGCTCTGCTTTTTGCTTTTATTAAGGGCAAAATTGCACCACACTTAGGGCTGGATGTAAAACCGACAAAGTGTGTGGAGATAGTGTGTGAAATTGCCAAGAGCTTTTTCTTCGAATAACACTTGCACCAACGCCAATTCTTTGGATAATCCCCGCTTTGATCAATTAATGCGCAGGCTATAATCAATGAGTGAAGTGACCACTAACGAATACACTGAAGACGGCAAACTGGTACGTAAAGTTCGCAGTTTTGTACGTCGTGAAGGGCGTCTTACCAAAGGTCAGGAAAGTGCGATGAATGAGTGCTGGCCGACAATGGGTATCGACTATCAATCACAGCTTCTTGATTGGAAAGAAGTATTTGGTAATGACAACCCTGTGGTTCTGGAGATTGGTTTCGGAATGGGTGCATCATTAGTTGAAATGGCAAAAAATGCACCAGAGAAAAACTTCATTGGTATAGAAGTACACAGCCCAGGTGTCGGTGCTTGCCTAGCAGCAGCGCGCGAAGCGGGTATTACTAACTTGCGTGTAATGTGTCACGATGCGGTGGAAGTGTTTGCAAACATGATTCCAGACAGCAGTTTAGCGACACTTCAACTTTTCTTCCCAGATCCGTGGCATAAAAAACGTCACCATAAGCGCCGTATTGTTCAGCTTGATTTTGCTGAAATGGTTCGCCAAAAACTAAAATTGGAAGAGGGTATCTTCCATATGGCAACCGACTGGGAGAATTATGCAGAACATATGATTGAAGTTATGAATGAAGCACCCGGCTACACAAATATTGCTGAAGAAGGTGATTTTGTGCCAAGGCCAGACGAGCGTCCTTTAACTAAATTTGAGGCGCGTGGTCACCGTTTGGGGCATGGTGTTTGGGATATTAAATTTAAGCGTGTAAGCTAACTTTTAAGCGCTAACTGCCTAAGGTTAGAAGCAATTTATTTCTGGGCACACACCAATTAATACATTTGGTGATGAGACCCAAAAAAGCCAACGTTATGTTGGCTTTTTGCTCTTCTAAAGGGTGAAAAAGAAAACAATAAGAATAAAAATTAAGGTCCAATAATTAATGAAACCTACAAACTTGCTGCTTGCCAACATACTTGATGATGTTCGACCGTTGATTGGGAAAGGCAAAGTCGCCGACTACATTCCTGCATTAGCAAAAGTTCACAATGAAAAATTGGCGATCGCCGTTTATACCAATGACGGAAAAGTATTTCAGTCTGGCGATGCCGACGAACCTTTTTCGATTCAGTCTATTTCCAAAGCGTTAAGCCTAACGTTAGCCATGGTTTTGTATCAACAAGAAGAAATTTGGAGCCGAGTTGGAAAAGAGCCATCGGGTCAAGCATTCAACTCGATGATTCAGCTAGAAATGGAGCAGGGGATCCCTCGTAACCCTTTTATTAATGCGGGAGCCATTGTGGTTGCCGATTTACTTCATAGCCGCCTTTCTGCGCCAAGACAGCGGTTACTGGAGTTTGTTCGCCAGCTTTCAGGGGATACTCACATTGTGTACGACAAAGTGGTGGCTGCCTCGGAAATGATGCACAGCGACCGCAATGCGGCAATTGCTTACCTAATGCGATCGTTTGGTAATTTCCAAAATGACGTGATTCCCGTGCTGAATAATTACTTCCATGCCTGCGCATTAAAAATGAGCTGCGTTGATTTAGCCAAAACGTTCAGTTATTTGGCAAACAAAGGGGTATCGGTACAAACTGGCAAGCAAGTGATCACACCTACACAAACAAAACAGCTTAACGCATTGTTAGCGACGTGTGGTTTGTATGACGGTGCAGGCGAATTTGCGTATCGAGTTGGTATGCCGGGTAAGTCTGGTGTTGGCGGGGGGATTGTTGCCATCGTACCCGGTGAAATGACTATCGCAGTGTGGTCTCCAGAGCTCGATGCATCGGGAAATTCTTTAGCGGGTACACGAGCTTTAGAACTGCTTTCAGAACGTATTGGTCGCTCAATATTCTAGTTAAATCTTAGGCAGGAGCTTTCCTGCCTATTCATCTTCTTCTGGCATAAAGGTCTCTAGCAAATCATTGAGGAAAAGCTTTCCTTTTTCGGTGACTTGCCAATGGGTTTCTGTTTCAGATAAGTAGCCAAGCTCTAGCACATGGCTAATTGTGTTTTGAATTGCAGAGAAATTCAGTCCAGTCATCTCGGTGAAATCTTTTTTTGGGCACGCTTCGAGCAGGCGAAAGCGATTCATAAAGAATTCAAATGGGCGGTCTTCGTCTGATACTTGCTGTTCTTTGTCGAGGTAAGGCTTGACCATGTTCTTATACGCAGCCAAATAGCCACGCGGATGTTTCACTTTTGTGGTGCGAACAATACGCCCATCTGCAAAACTGATCTTTCCGTGCGAACCACAGCCAATGCCAAGGTAGTCACCAAATCGCCAATAGTTTAAGTTATGTTGGCATTGGTACTCTGGTTTGCTGTAGCCGGATATTTCATATTGAACATAACCCGCATCGGTCAACTTTTGGTGTCCGAGATCGAAGATATCCCACAAGTCATCATCATCTGGCAGTGTCGGCGGCTTGTAATAGAACATGGTATTGGGTTCTATCGTCAGTTGATACCAAGATAAGTGCGGAGGATCTAATTCTATCGCCTTTTCTAGGTCGCTGAGAGCCTGCTCTATGCTTTGATCGGGTAAACCATGCATGAGATCGAGATTAAAGCTGTTTAGCCCGATCTTATGCGCAAGCTTTGCAGCGTTGACGGCTTCTTCTTTGCCATGAACACGACCAAGTCGTTCTAGCTTTTCTTGCTCAAAGCTTTGTACACCAATAGATATTCGAGTAACGCCTGCTTTTCGGTATCCAACAAAACGTTCGGCTTCAATGCTCCCCGGATTGGCTTCCATCGTAATTTCGATATCTGGCTTAAAAGGAAGCCGCTGCTCAATACCGTGGAGTAAATCTGAGATACCTTCTGCCGAAATCAAGCTTGGTGTACCGCCTCCAATAAAGATCGAATGCAGCAGTCTCGGGTTGTCATTGAGCTTGTACCGCTCTATGTCTGTATCGAGATCTTCGAGCAGTGCAGCAATGTACTCTGCCTCGGGTATATCAGCTTTGAGTGCATGAGAATTGAAATCACAATAGGGGCACTTTTGTACACACCAAGGGATGTGTACATAAAGGCTTAACGCAGGTGGTGTGAGCATAAGACGTTAGATGCCTTGCTGCTTAAGCTGGTCAAATAGCTGGCTTAAGGCCTTTCCACGGTGGGAAAGTTGCTTCTTGCGAATAGGATCTAATTCCGCAGATGCGCAATTATCTTCCGGTACATAGAAAATAGGGTCGTAGCCGAAACCATTTTCACCGTGCGCTTGAGTTAGGATCTTTCCTTCCCATTTTCCATGGCAAACAATGGGCGTAGGATCGTTTTCATGACGCATTAATACCAATACACAATGGAAGCGAGCCGTTCTTTGTGCTTCTGGTACGTCTGTCATCGCTTGTAAGAGCTTTTCAAGGTTATCTTGGTCAGAAGCATCTTCTCCAGCGTAGCGTGCAGAGTAGATGCCAGGCGCGCCTTTTAGAAAGTCCACCTCAAGACCAGAATCGTCTGCGATAGCGGGCAGCCCCGTTTCTTTTGCAGCGTGTCGGGCTTTGATGATGGCATTTTCGATAAATGTTGTACCAGTTTCTGCCACTGAGGAAACATTGAATTCGCTTTGTGCCAATACATCGAAGCCGAATTCAGACAGCAGGGTTGCCATTTCTTTTACTTTGCCCTGATTTCCTGTCGCTAATACCAATTTGTTCATTATGAGGTTTCCTGTCAGTAAGATTGGAAGCGGCGCAAGGATATCACTTTTCAGCTATGCGACTCCATTACTCTTCTTTTTGTCACTCAATTATTCTTCCACGTAGAATTTTTGGGTAAAGCGCAATTGCCCTTTTCCAGATAAACCTGAATCTACATCTACTGTGAAAGTAATGATCTCTTCATGAGTAATCGGAATCTCAGCTAAGTAATATATCGCGGTACCTTCTTTGACTTCCCTAAACGTCAGTTCCCGTATTTGCCCCAACAAATTTTTCGCGTGACCTTTGAGTTTTGCCGTGATGGCGGGCTTACCAATTTTGGAATCATCTAAAACACTGATGTTCAGTAAAGCAGAGTACCCATTTCGTGTGAGGTCGTATTGCCTAGCCACTTTGGGAGTAAGAAATGTCGTGTTAAAGGCGGAGTAGTGAACTTCGATATTTTTGATGGCTTTGAATTGACCTGCTGTGACTGGCGCGATTAGGCACAGTGCCAACAAGATGGTTAGCCATTTGATCATGATTGCTTCCTCTAAAAAAGCCCTCATAGGAGGGCAAGTATTTCGTTGGGCATTTTTTTAGGAGTGAAAACTCGAACTTGCTTATGCCGTCCGAGCTCTCCTTTTTCTATTTTGATTTGCCCTTTGGGAACATTAAATTGCTTCGCTAAATATTTAATGAGGTGGCTGTTGGCTTTACCGTCGACCGGTGGAGCAGTGATGGCGATTTTCAGTTCATCGCCATGTTCTCCAACGATTTTGTCTCGGCTTGCTTTAGGCTGAACGTAAAGCCTTAGCACTACCTCATCATTTTTGTACGTGACTGCCGATGGCATTATAAGCGGAACCAAATATCTCCGATTACATCACCCATCATGATATTGGCAAACTGCAATACAATAAACAGAACAAGTACGCTTAAATCGAAGCCACCCATTTCTGGAAGAATACGACGGATTGGCGCTAACATTGGCTCTGTTAATTGATGGAATACATACTCGATTGGGCTTCGACCTTGGCTTACCCAGCTTAGGATAGCGCGAATTAATAGAACCCAGAACAACAGCCCACCCGCGGCTTTCACCAAAGACAGGGCACCTAAATAGAGAAACTCTACGCCAAACGCAAAGTTACCATTTGTTGATATCGCGACTATCGTAACGTACTTAAGAACGCAAAGAAGGTAGGCAAAAAGCAGCGTTGCCATATCTACACTGCCTATAGAAGGAATCACTCTGCGTAAAGGAGCGACGATAGGCTGAGTAGCTTTAATGATAAACTGTGAAAACGGATTGTAGAAATCCGCACGCGCCATTTGTAGCCATAAGCGCAAAATGACCACCATTATGTAGAGGTCAAATAAGGTTGAAACCAGAAAATGTAGAGAATTCATTCTTTACCCTTATTTTAGAAATCAGATGTTAGAGTTGTTTTTCCATCTCTTCTGCGCGAGCTACAGCAGCTTTCATCGCTTTGGAGACTATGTCGGTCAATTGGTGTTCGTTAAATGTGCGTAGGGCTTCAGCAGTGGTTCCACCTTTTGAGGTGACTTGTTCACGCAATGTACCCAGTTCAATATTCGGGTTGGCCACCACCATTTGTGCTGCACCTATTGCAGATTGTTGTACAAGTAATCTCGCGGTGTCTTTATCAAACCCTTGCGCCATTGCTTCCGCTTGCATGGCTTCCATAAACAAGAAAAAGTACGCTGGTGCACTACCGGCTGCAGCGATGATGTTGTTTATGCCAGATTCCATTTCAACCCAGCAAGCCTCGCCAACCGACCCCATGAGATCAAAGGCGAATGTCTTGTTCTCTTCTGATACTGAGGGTAGTGCAAAAAGTCCACTCATTCCTTTTCCGACGAGAGAAGGAGTGTTAGGCATAACCCGCACTAAGTTGAGCTTTGCGTCCAGCATTTCTTCAAGCCTTACCGCAGAAATACCGGCAGCAATGGAGATAACAAGTTTGCCACTATAGTCGATGCTTTGAAGCTTTGTGCACACATCGGCCATCATCTGAGGTTTCACTGCTAAAACGACGACATCGGCATTTTGAGTTGCGGCAAAGTTGTCAGTCGTGGTGTTAACTTTGTATTGGTCTTCCAGCGCGGCAAGTTTAGACTCTGTTCGCCCCGTGGCAGTAATGAGCGCTGAAGGGTAGCCGCTGGCAACCAAGCCAGCAATAATGGAGCGAGCCATGTTACCCGCACCAATGAACGCAATACTTTTGTGTTCCATGTTCAAAAGATCCTAAATGTAAATTCGCGAGCAGACGTTATCTTCTGATCACTTAAATTCTGTTATTGCTTGGTACTGTAATCTCGAGCACCGAAAATCGCCGTTCCGATTCTCACCATGGTGCTGCCTGCTTCTACAGCTGCTTCCATGTCACCGCTCATACCCATCGAGAGCATGTCAACTTCTGGGTACTTCTCTGCCAGTTTGTCTTTTAGAGCTGCAAGTTGGTTAAACGCGGTTAACTGAGACTCATGGTTGCTTACGTTCGCAGGAATTGACATCAACCCTTTTAATGTGAGGTTGGGTAAGTCATTTATCAATGCAGCCAGTTCAAACAGTTCTGCTTCGTTGATGCCAGACTTTGACGCTTCGCCGCTGGTATTGATTTGAATCAGTACGTTTAATGCTGGTAGGTCTGCTGGGCGTTGATCATTGAGACGCTGTGCGATCTTCGCTCTGTCGACTGAATGCACCCATGCAAAATTTTCTGCTATAGGTCGAGTTTTGTTGGACTGTATCGGTCCAATAAAGTGCCATTCAATGGCATTGTCGCTATAGTGTTCAGCAAAATACTGAACTTTATCAACACCTTCTTGAACGTAGTTCTCTCCAAATGCCACCTGACCAGCTTTAAGCGCATCGGCAATGGCTGCATTGGGTTTTGTTTTACTTACGGCTAAAAGTTGCACCGAGCCTGAAGCTCTACCACACTTTTCTTCAAGACTGCGAATTTGTGCGGTGATCTGCTGAATGTTTTGTTGAATACTACACATAATTGACTTAATTAAGGATTTTTATGGATATCGCTGAGTTACTGGATTTTAGTGTAAAGCATAATGCGTCAGATCTACATCTTTCTGCTGGAGTTCCTCCAATGGTGCGTGTAGATGGCGATGTACGTAAGTTAGGTGTCCCTGCTTTTACGCACGCCGATGTTCATCGACTGGTCTTTGAAATCATGAACGATGCGCAACGAGCAGAGTTTGAAGAAAAGCTGGAAACCGACTTTTCCTTCGAGCTACCAAATGTCGGACGTTTTCGTGTCAATGCCTTTAACCAATCCCGTGGCAGCTCTGCGGTGTTCCGTACGATCCCTACCGAAGTGCCTAGTTTAGAGCAACTTGATGCCCCAGATATCTTTACTCAAATTTCTAATTATGAGAAAGGGCTTGTTCTGGTAACAGGACCAACAGGTTCAGGTAAGTCAACCACACTGGCAGCCATGGTCGATAATATCAATCGCAACCATAACAAACACATTTTGACGATTGAAGACCCGATCGAATTCGTACACCAGAGCAATAAATGTTTGATCAACCAGCGTGAAGTGCACCGTGATACACACAGCTTTAATGCGGCACTTCGAAGCGCACTGCGTGAAGATCCGGATGTGATTCTTGTGGGCGAGCTCCGCGATAAAGAAACCATTAGCTTGGCATTGACGGCGGCGGAAACCGGACACCTCGTATTTGGCACCTTGCACACCAGTAGCGCGGCGAAAACCGTCGACCGAATCATTGATGTGTTCCCGGGTACCGATAAAGACATGGTGCGTTCTATGCTTTCTGAATCATTACGTGCGGTGATTTCGCAAAAGTTGTTGAAGCGTTTGGGTGGTGGTCGAGCTGCGTGCCACGAAATCATGTTAGCAACACCTGCGATTCGTAACCTTATTCGTGAAGACAAAGTGGCTCAAATGTATTCCGTGATCCAAACGGGCGGGGCGATGGGAATGCAAACGACAGAGCAACACGCAAAGCAGCTGATTGCTCAAGGTGTGGTGGATGCAGATGAAGTCCGCGCCAAGCTTGAATCAGACTCCTTTGGTTTTTAGGTGACACTATGGAACTGAATCAAGTCTTATCTGAAATGGTGACTCAGAAAGCCTCGGATATTTACATTACCGTTGGCGCTCCTGTTTTGTTACGAGTCCATGGCGAATTGCAGCCATTGGGAGAAGTACTGACGGAAACACAAACCTTTTCCCTGCTCGATAGCATGATGGATGAAGAGCGACGAGGAGAATACCGTAAAAATAAAGAGTCCAACTTCGCGATTGTTCGCGATGTGGGTCGCTTTAGGGTCAGTGCTTTTTTCCAGCGTGAATTACCAGGAGCGGTAATACGCCGAATTGAAACTCAAATACCTACCTTTGAGGATCTTCGATTACCCGATATCTTACAAGACTTGTCTATTGCTAAACGTGGTTTGGTGCTGGTGGTCGGTGCTACAGGTTCAGGTAAATCAACCACCATGGCAGCCATGACAGGGTTTCGTAATCAGAACCGCACAGGGCATATTTTGACGGTTGAGGACCCTATTGAATTTGTTCACGATCACAACAAGTGCATCATCACACAGCGTGAAGTTGGGCTGGATACCGATTCTTATGAAATTGCGTTGAAGAACTCGCTTCGTCAAGCGCCAGATATGATCTTGATTGGTGAAATTCGTTCACGAGAGACCATGCAATACGCCATGACATTTGCTGAGACTGGGCACTTGTGTATGGCGACTCTGCACGCCAATAACGCCAACCAAGCACTAGAGCGAATTCTTCATTTAGTGCCTAAAGAGCAAAAAGAGCAATTCCTATTCGATCTCTCCATGAACCTTCGAGGAGTAATCGCTCAACAATTGATTCGGGATAAGAGTGGTAAAGGGCGTCATGGGGTATTTGAGATCTTATTGAATACGCCAAGGGTATCTGATCTTATTCGTCGCGGAGAATTGCATGAGCTAAAAGCGACGATGTCGAAATCGAATGAATCGGGTATGAAAACTTTCGATCAGTGTTTGTACGAGCTGGTGGTTGCCGACAAGATTACAGAGCAAGACGCCATGCACAGCGCCGACTCGGCAAACGATTTAAGACTAATGCTGAAAACCAACCGTGGAGACGACTTCTCTGGTGGCGCATTGGACGGTGTGAAGATCGATATGAATTGATGCCTTTGAAAAATAGATTGAAAGAGTAAAGGGAAGACGATGATGTCTTCCCTTTTTTATGTGTTGCTACACAAAATTTAGGCTATTCAAGCTTAAATTAGCTAGCCCACTGTGCCTCGAACCAACTTTCTAGAATAACAACGGCAGATTGGCAATCTACGTTTCCTTTGCTTAAGGCTTTGTAGCCACCCATGGAAAAAAGCTCTGAGCGCGCTTCTGTGGTAGAAAGCCTTTCGTCATGCAGTTCCACAGGCACTCCAAAGCGCCCGAATAACCGATTCGCAAATTTCTTAGCTCTGGGTGTGATGGTTTCTAAATCGCGCCCATGTAGGTCAGTTGGCAAGCCCACAACTAGTAGATTGGGTTGCCACTCTTTAATTTGCTTTTCTATGGCGTCCCAGTTTGGGATGCCATCATTGGCTTTAAATGCTTTTAGTGGGCTGGCTGTGCCCGTTATTTCTTGCCCGATGGCACTGCCAATACTTTTGGTGCCAAAATCAAAGGCCATGATGGTGCGTGAAGTCATGAATGTCTCAATGTGTTTCGTTTTATGAGAGGCGAAAACCGCCTCTTTATGCATGCCCAATTTGCGACGATAGCTGGCTTGCGTCGATTCCAAGCATTTGAACGGCTTTCTTCCATCGCTCATGGATGGGTGTTTGAAAAATCACACTAGGATCGGCTTCAATCGTTAACCACGAATTGTCTGCCAATTCACTTTCAAGTTGACCCGCTTCCCAACCCGAATAGCCTAGAGCTACAACATAGTGATCCGGTTCTGCTTCTGTACCGAGTACGCTCAAAATATCCTTTGATGTCGTGACCGCAATGGATTGTGTCATCTGGATGCTTGACTGGTAATGATCTTTGGGTTCATGAAGAATGAACCCCCGATCTTCTGCTACCGGTCCACCGTTCAATACTGGCTTCTCTAAACTGTCGGTATTGAGCTGTGGGTGAACAGGTTGCACTTCGACTTGCTTGAGCATGCCGCCAACGGAGATATCAATGGGAGCATTAATAATAATACCCATAGCGCCATCATCACTATGATCACATATGTAAACAACGGTGCGCTTAAACAACGGGTCTTGCATGCCGGGCATGGCAACAAGAAAATGATTCGCTAAGTTCATAACATCTCCAGTGTCGAGCTTAGGGTCAACAGCCCTTAGTTATTTTTGACTCTTCGCTCTATCGCATCCATCAACTTACCTGTGATAGATATATCGAATGCCGCTTCGATTTCGCGAATGCAAGTTGGGCTGGTGACGTTAATTTCAGTTAGCTTGTCACCAATAACGTCTAAGCCCACAAATATAAGCCCTTTCTCCTTAAGTGTAGGAGCTACAGCGTGTGCTATCTGTAAATCTGTTTCACTTAATGGTCTTGCCACGCCAGTACCACCAGCGGCAAGGTTACCTCGGGTTTCACCCTCTGCAGGAATACGCGCCAAGCAATAAGGCATTGGCTCACCATCCACCACCAAAATACGTTTATCACCGTTGCTGATATCCGGTACAAAGGTTTGCGCCATGGCGTAATTCTGCCCGTGGTTTGTCAGCGTTTCGATGATCACCGAGACATTAGGATCGCCTTGCTTCACTCTGAAAATAGAAGCGCCACCCATACCATCTAATGGTTTAAGGATCACATCACCATGTTTGGCTTGAAACTCACGAATTTTTTCCGCTTTGCGAGTAACGATGGTGGTTGGAGTCAGTTCTGGGAACCAAGCAGTAAATAGCTTTTCGTTACAGTCACGTAGGCTTTGTGGCTTGTTGACGATCAGCGTCCCTTTTTCTTCCGCTCGCTCAAGAATGTACGTTGCGTAGATGTACTCTGTGTCAAACGGAGGATCTTTTCTCATCAAAACGGCATCAAGTTCTGAAAGTTCGATCGTTTGCTCTGATTGGAATTCATACCAACCAGAAGGATCTTCTTTCAGAGTAACCACTTTCGTGTCAGCAATGGGGGTGCCTTGATCCAAGTGGAGGTCGTTCATCTCCATATAGTGGATTTCCCAACCACGACGCTGAGCTTCTAACATCATTGCAAAGCTAGAATCTTTTTTGATGTTAATCGATGCAATGGGATCCATTACGATGCCGACTTTTATCATTCGAATATCTCCGTTTATCCAAGGTCGCCAAAGCGAACTTGTAATGCAGTAATAGCGGTTAACGCTGCGGTTTCTGTCCGTAATACTCTAGGACCAAGCAACGTTTCTTCAAATTGGTACTCTTCTGTCATGCGGATTTCTTCTGCAGACAATCCGCCTTCAGGACCTATCAATAATCTTACTCTTGAAATAGGTGTGGGTAAGGTATTGATTGAGTATTGGGCTCTTGGGTGTAAATTCAATTTCAGAGCGCCGCTTTGCTCGGCACACCATTGCTCAAGCTGCATGATGGGACGAATTTCTGGAATGGTATTGCGCCCACATTGTTCACATGCACTGATGGCTATTTTCTGCCATTGTGCCAGCTTTTTTTCGAATCGTTTGGTGTCCAGTTTTACGCCACATCGTTCAGAAATCAAAGGGGTAATGGTATTTACACCCAATTCAACGGATTTCTGAATGGTGAATTCCATTTTCTCACCACGAGAGACAACTTGTCCTAGATGAATGTTTAACGGCGATTCAATACTGGTTTCGACACGCTCTTGAACATCTACCGTGACATTTTTTTTACTGACATCTGAAATGATTGCAGGAAATTCAGCATTGCTGCCATCAAACAACAACACATTTTGCCCTTCTTTCATGCGCAGCGCTCTGCCTATATGACCAGCTGCATCATCGCTTAATTTCACCAAGCCGAGTTCATTGATGGTTTCGGGGTGATAAATTCGAGGGATTCGCATGTTTTTTTGTTTCCTGCATGACACATATTTAGTGACTAACATGGATGCGTGAAGAGGAAAAAACAAGCTTGTCAGCAAAAATATGGTTTTCTTCGAATTTTTTATATTTATCAATTGTATTTACGGAGAGCTCTAATTTATCTTACTCATTGATTTTAAAAATAGAACTAGAGTTAAAATGAAAAAAAAGAATGCGTTAGTTGTAGGCGGTGCTTTGATTGTGGCTCTTTCTGGGTGTGGTGGTGGGAGTTCTTCAGAAAACCCTGGTAGCTTGGCATCGCCAAACATAAAGGGAGATCCAAGTTTAGATAAAATTTCGACTTACCAATCTTCGGCTTTATCGAATGATATGCTTGAGTGTGTCAAACTTTACAAGAAACGTCAGTCTTGTTCGCTAGATAAAATTCGTCCAATTGGTGTTGAGAAGCCTGGAGACCTTTCAATTTCAGATATCCAAGAAAGGCTAGTGGTCTCTCACAGTTGGATGGGTGATAACTTTATTAATGCCTTAAAAAGTATCAACGATCAGGATTTCCTAAACCTGTTTAAACCTCTCAATGCTATCGTCTTGAGTTATGATATCAGGCCTTCTTTCTATCATACGTATACCGCTGCTATTTATATCGATCCAAGATATTTGTGGCAGAATAAAACAGAGTGGGATTCGATCTATAAGCAAGATGACTTCCGTTCTGACTTTAGCTCAGAGTTCACTTACGATAGTGCTAATCGTTTTATTTATCCAAATAGTAAAGAATACGTAACCTACAGCAATACCTATCATTCAGCGAATAATGCGTGGCGTGCATCCCATCATATTGCACCTGGACTTTTCCGACTATTGGCCCATGAACTTGCTCATGCTAATGACTATCTTCCTCCTGCTTACCTGTCACAGGTTGGTGACAGCGGTTCTGTTTTCAGTGCAATGCGTGATAATGCCAACAAAGTCCACACTGAACTGCAATCAAGCCACCCATTAACTTCATCATTGTTGTTGGAAGCAGCGGAGATTGCTTTCCATGGCAAGTCAATGACTGATCAAGCTCGAAATTCAACAGGAGAAATTGCGGGAAGTGAGTTTAAGCCTGATGGCGCAGCAGCTTTTTACGGCTATTCAACTAACCGAGAAGATGTGGCAACGTTGTTTGAGTCATATATGATGTTTAAAAAGTACGGTGCGATTTCTGATGTCGCGTTCATATCTATCCCTAAAACTAATGAATATACCTGTAATGATTGGAAAGTTTTGTGGGGAGAAAGGCACCGTTTGGCAGATGACAATGTGCGGACAAAGACTATATTTGTTGCTCAACGATTAACAGGAAAAACAGAGTCTGAAGTGATTTCAAATATGCCATCCACTGTGGCTGATGTTAGTACTTTGACTCCAGGTCTTGGTTGGTGTGAGTCACGTACACTGAATACTTCAAGTTCTTTTATGGGACTGTCAAAATCTGATGTTTCTGAACATCCGTATGACTACTTAGATGACATAGGGCGAAAGCACTAGTAGAACTTTTTAAGCCCCGAATTTCGGGGCTTTTTTCTCAGCTCTTACAATTCTCGTAGACAAAAGTATTGTGGTTACCTTGTACCTTATATATGCGCTCATCACGCGTGCATTCCCATTCATCGACTGGGAATTGCTTATTCCACGCTTTCATTAAATTGGTTTGTTGCTTAGAAAGGCGAAATCCATATTCTTTACTCATGTAAAGGTACGTGCGCGCGATAGATCCTTTGGCTCTAGCTGGTGGCATAACCCTTCTTTGTTTGAAGTTGACCTGCACTTCACATTGACCATAGGTCGCACCGTCGACGCCATTCCATTGGCTAAAGTTGTAATTAGAACGATCGCCATTAACTTCACCGATGGTCGGAGTCAGGTTGTGAAGATCAGCCTCCATTGAGCGAAATACTTTGTCTTTTTTGGTGCAGTTCTTTCTTCCGCCAGTTTGCCAGCATTGTCGCTGATGACCAAATTGCCACGCAGGTACTACGTGTTCCCATTCAATTCGAGAAGCGCGTTTCAGTTGTTTTCGCACTTCATAACCGCACCCTTTTAGATCAGGAACGCCTTTTTTCCCCTTCCACTCAATATCACATCCGCAGTAAAAGCTAATTGGATGATCTGCGTAAATCTTAACTGCCTCTCTTTTGGCTTTTGAAAACGAAGTGGGCGGGGCAGCAATGGTGGCGGCACTGAAGAGAGCCAATACAAGGAAATAATATAGTGGACGCATAGTTATTGATAATTGGGATTATTAATAACTTGAGTCTAGCAACTGCGTGATATTTTTATCTATAGATATAAATGAAATTAACAAACTTAAGACAATTGAGTGCCTGTAAATTTGAGGTCGTGCTGACAGGCTTTACAGCGATAACTGGTTTCTCCCCTCAGAACCTTATTGTGTCGACGGATAGATAATGGGTGAACTTGGCAACCACATTGGTACTCGAATGTTTTTCCTTGAACCCCTGTAACGTCAAAGCTATGTGTTGTTTTTGCCGGGATGCCTAACACGGATTCCATGACATATTGCCATTCTTTACCGTGAGGTTTGGCTCGACCAAAGCATTGGTAGGTAATCAGGTGCGCGACTTCATGTGGGATAACTTCTTGTAGAAAGGCTAGCTTATTCTCTTTAAATAAAGCGGGGTTGAGGCGGATCTCCCATTGTTGTAGGTACGCCTTCCCAGCAGCCTTACCCCTGACATTAAAGTTCCATGTAGGCTGTACAAATTTCTTTTGAAACACGCGTTCTGCTTTTTTGATGCACTGTTTGATGATTTGTTCGATCGCGTAGTGTGTTGTCGGGTCTTGCATAAAATAACAGCCTCTGGATTGAGGCTGTTATTGTACTTAAATTTGCTAATTTGTTAATGATGTCGGCGTTGAATTGTCGCTTCGTAGCCGTGCCATGTTCCGTAACCCAATATTGGCATTACGACCATCATTCCAAGTCCGAAAGTGGCAAAACCGATAATCAAACCACCGCAAATAATTGCAGCCCAGACAATCATTGCTGGGATGTTTGATTTTACCGCGTTAAAGCTTGTAAAGATGGCGGTCATAATATCGACTCTGCGTTCCATCATCATTGGAATAGAGAAGACGGATATACAGAAAATAATCGTGGAAAGTACAACCCCTATTAAAGAGCCGATAACAAGAAACGGTAAGAACTCAGAAATAGGCGCCCCTTCGACGGAAGGGTATAAAGCGTGTAATAAGGCTGCGATCCGCATCCAGAATATCATGGCAATACTGAGCATGAGGGCAAACCCCCACTGAGAGACGGAATTTCTCCCAATAGCATGTATTGAATGCATTAACCGAGGTTTATGACCTTTCTCGAGCTCCCAAGCGGCATCATACAGCCCAAGTGCTAGGAAAGGACCGATGAGCATATAAACAATTAAGCTTGGCAAAACAACAAGGTGAGTTCCTTGCCAGTATACTAAGCCAACAACTCCTATCGCGGCCGCGGTAAAGCATAAACCGTAAAAAGCGCTGATAAGTGGTGTTCTCATTAGGTCGTGAACGGCCATTGCAAGCCATTGAAAAGGCTCGGTGATGCCGACTTTGTTGCAAGGTATGGTTTTAGCGTATTCAGAATCTGGGATGACATGGTCTTTCTTATCAGACACGTTATCTGGATTGAGTGTACGAGGCATAAATCCTCCTGAATGAGTGCATTCAACTACCACTGATGGGCAGTTTCCCCTAATTCGATGCAGAATGAGTCCGTGAACCCAACCCCTTGTCACGAATGCATTTTGCATCTCACAGTTATTAACCGACTCTAATACTACAAAATCTTAAGGGACGGAAAATAACAAAATCCTTTGAATAAGTGGGTGAACTGTGATGACAAAAACACAATACCCGCACTTTTCTTACTATTAACTATGTCATCACCCAGCGAAAAAACAACCTTTAATGTTTAAAAAATGGTCCATATGTAAATTTTATGTAACAAAAAGCCCTCGCATTGCGAGGGCTTCAGTTTTAAAATTTTATCTTACAGACCAGCAAACTCGCGCAGAATTACTGCTTTATCTGTTGCTTCCCAAGGGAATTCTTCACGACCAAAGTGACCATAAGCCGCAGTCTTCTTATAGATAGGCTGAAGTAAGTTCAGCATTTCTTGAAGTCCGTATGGGCGTAGGTCGAAGTTCTGACGAACCGCTTCAATGATGATGTTGTGTGGCACTTTTTCAGTACCGAACGTTTCCACCATGATAGATGTTGGGTCAGCAACACCGATAGCGTAAGAAAGTTGAATCTCACAGCGATCAGCCAAACCTGCCGCTACGATGTTTTTCGCAACATAACGTGCCGCGTATGCTGCACTGCGGTCTACTTTTGATGGATCTTTACCAGAGAATGCCCCGCCGCCGTGACGAGCTGCACCACCGTAGGTATCAACAATGATTTTACGACCAGTTAAGCCACAATCACCCATTGGGCCGCCGATCACAAAACGACCGGTTGGGTTGATGAAGAAGTTAGTTTCTTTGTTCAGCCACTCAGAAGGCAAAACAGGTTTAATGATTTCTTCCATTACTGCTTCACGCAGATCCGGTGTAGAAATTGAGTCACAATGCTGAGTTGATAGAACGACCGCATCAATACCAACAATTTTGCCCTGATCGTACTGGAAGGTTACCTGAGATTTTGCATCAGGACGCAACCAAGGAAGCGTGCCGTTTTTACGGACTTCAGCCTGCTTTTGAACCAGCAAATGTGAGTAGGTAATTGGAGCTGGCATGAATACATCAGTTTCATTTGTCGCGTAACCAAACATTATGCCTTGGTCGCCTGCGCCTTGCTCTTTAGGATCTGTTTTATCGACACCTTGGTTGATGTCTGGAGATTGTTTACCGATGGTGTTCAGTACTGCACAAGAATCAGCATCAAAGCCCATGTCAGAGTGCACGTATCCGATTTCTCGAACGGTTTGGCGAGTCAACTCTTCGATATCAACCCAAGCTGAAGTGGTAATTTCACCACCGACCATGACCATGCCAGTTTTCACATAGGTTTCACATGCTACGCGAGCTTTAGGATCTTGTTCAATAATTGCGTCAAGTACGGCATCAGAAATTTGGTCTGCAATTTTATCTGGATGACCTTCTGAAACTGACTCAGAAGTGAATAGGTGCTTTGCCATGATAGCTCCACTCTTTAAAAAGTTTGAGAGACCGATTATTCAAATCCATCTCGCTTAAATTACATTAGTCTATGTAGGTGTTTCTACATCTAGACGTCTATTCTAATTTCGAATTGATAGAATTCAAGCAAATTTTGTACATATCTCATAACCAACCGTTTGCGCAAGTTGTTGTGATTTCGCAGATGTTCACGCGCAATGTAGTAAAAGGGTAGCAAATGTCACGAAATGGTAGGTAAATCGATTGCAGCACCTATTGTGCTTTGCGACAATACGCGCTCACAATTTCTCTTTCAATTCGCTTAATGCATTCAGGAGCAGACATGTCTTCTCGTAACCTTCTTTCAAACAAAGAGCTAGCTAATGCTATTCGTGCCCTTAGCATGGACGGCGTTCAAGCTGCTAACTCTGGTCACCCAGGTGCACCAATGGGTATGGCTGATATCGCCGAAGTACTGTGGCGTTCTCATTTAAACCACAACCCAACCAACCCTGAGTGGGCAGACCGCGACCGTTTCGTGTTATCTAACGGCCACGGCTCTATGCTGATTTATTCTTTGTTGCACCTTGCGGGTTACGATTTGCCAATCGAAGAGTTGAAAAACTTCCGTCAACTGCATTCAAAAACACCTGGTCACCCTGAATACGGTTACGCCCCAGGCATCGAGACCACGACAGGTCCGCTTGGTCAGGGTATCACTAACGCCGCGGGCATGGCTCTGGCAGAGAAATCTCTAGCGGCGCAGTTCAACAAAGACGGTCACAACATCGTGGACCACTTTACTTACGCCTTCATGGGTGATGGTTGTCTGATGGAAGGTATTTCGCACGAGGCATGTTCTCTTGCGGGTACGCTGGGTCTAGGTAAGTTGATTGCTTTCTGGGACGACAACGGCATTTCTATCGACGGTGAAGTGGAAGGCTGGTTCTCTGACGACACCCCTAAGCGTTTTGAAGCGTACGGCTGGCATGTCATTCCTGCGGTAGACGGCCACGATTCCGACGCCATCAACTCAGCGATTGAAGCCGCGAAAGCGGACCCACGTCCAACCCTTATCTGTACCAAAACCATCATCGGTTTCGGTTCGCCAAACAAGTCGGGTTCGCACGACTGTCACGGCGCGCCATTGGGTCATGAAGAAATTGCAGCAGCACGTGAGTTTTTAGGTTGGGAGCACGGTCCTTTTGAAATTCCGCAGGAAGTTTACGCAGAGTGGTCTGCGAAAGAAGCAGGCGCAGCTAAGGAAGCAGCGTGGAACGAGAAATTTGCAGCTTATGAAGCAGCATATCCAGAGCTTGCCGCCGAGTTCAAACGTCGAGTAAACAACGAACTGCCTGCAGAGTGGGAAGCGAAAGCAAGCCAAATCATTGCAGACCTTCAAGCTAACCCTGCTAACATTGCGTCACGTAAAGCGTCGCAAAATGCGTTGGAAGCGTTCGGGGCTATCTTGCCTGAATTCATGGGTGGCTCGGCTGACCTTGCGCCTTCAAACCTGACCATGTGGTCTGGCTCTCAATCACTGACGGCGGAAGACGCATCGGGCAACTACATCCACTACGGTGTGCGTGAGTTCGGTATGACAGCCATCATGAACGGTATAGCTCTGCACGGTGGCTTCGTACCATACGGCGCGACTTTCCTTATGTTCATGGAATACGCACGTAACGCGATGCGCATGGCAGCACTAATGAAAGTGCAAAACATTCAGGTGTACACGCACGATTCTATCGGCCTGGGTGAAGACGGTCCGACTCACCAACCGGTTGAGCAAATCGCCTCTCTACGTCTAACGCCAAACATGAGTACTTGGCGTCCATGTGACCAAGTGGAATCGGCAGTGGCTTGGAAACTGGCTATCGAACGCAGAGATGGCCCAACGGCGCTTATCTTCTCTCGTCAGAATCTAGCACAGCAAGAGCGTGACGCGGCACAAGTGGCTGACATTGCAAAAGGTGGTTACATCCTGAAAGACAGCGATGGCAAGCCAGAGCTAATCTTAATTGCAACGGGCTCTGAAGTTGAGTTAACCATCGAAGCCGCAGCGCAACTGACAGCAGCAGGCAAGAAAGTACGTGTCGTTTCTATGCCATCAACCGATGCGTTCGACAAGCAAGACGCCGCTTACCGCGAATCGGTACTGCCTTCAGACGTAACCGCTCGTATTGCAGTGGAAGCGGGGATTGCAGACTTCTGGTACAAGTACGTGGGCTTCGACGGTCGTATCATCGGTATGACAACATTCGGTGAATCTGCACCAGCGGGCGAGCTGTTCAAGATGTTCGGCTTCACGGTTGAAAACGTAGTCGAGACCGCTAACGAACTGTTGGCGTAAACCTCTCCCAAGCCTATAAAGAAAAAACCGAACCATCGCTGGTTCGGTTTTTTTTATGTCTATTCGAATTCGTTACCCTGATTCTTTAGCTCTTTGGTATGGCACGTTTTACAAGTGACATAGCGATCCATATCGTAGTAACTACCGCCATTAATAATGGTATGAAGAGAGAGTTTTATTCTGCCTAGTAATGAAGCATCGCTGTCATAATTACTTGGCTTGCGTACCAAGGTTTCTGTATGTGATGTCGTTTTTCGGCACGTATTGCAATACTGTTCGGCAGACCATTCAGTCATGTATTTGTCCTTTGGTGAGAAAATGAGGGTAGAAAGCGCCAAAGGAACGTTACTTGGTTTTATAAATTTTAATGTTAACAAGATCAACTAGTGGCATATTTGAATGCGAGTGACTTCAACTTTAAGAGTCGCTTTGTTACATCAAAGATTACGACCAGCCACTACTTTCATGGGAGGGATTAGCATTCTTTCCGCAAGTCATTTTTATGGAAAGAAAGGACCTGATAATACTATGGCTGCCTGTGAAGTTTCAGTAATATCAGTTACTATCTGTACCACGCAATTTATGTGAGGGCAGCAGAGATGCTAAAAGTCGCGATCAACGGATTTGGTCGAATAGGGCGCAACGTGTTGCGCGCGGTTTATGAAAGCAGTAAAAACCAGCAGATCAAAGTGGTTGCGGTCAATGAGCTAGCGCAACCAGAAGCCATGGCGCATCTTCTCCAATATGACACCTCGCATGGTCGATTTTTTAAAAAGATATCTCACGACCAAGAGCATCTTTTTATTCATCACGAGAGCGGTGAGCGTGATTCTGTACGCATTCTGCATTTAGAAGATATTGAATTACTTCCTTGGCGAGATATAGAGGTCGATATCGTACTGGATTGTACAGGTGTGTATGGCTCTCAAGCCGACGGGCAAAAACATATTGCGGCAGGTGCCAAGAAAGTCCTGTTTTCACACCCTGGTGCTAATGATTTAGACAACACCATTATTTATGGTGTGAATCATGAATCTATAACGGCAGAGCACAAAGTGGTATCTAATGGATCCTGTACGACAAACTGCATCGTACCCATCATAAAGGTACTTGATGATGCCTTTGGTATCGATTCGGGAACCATCACGACCATCCATTCATCTATGAACGATCAGCAAGTGATTGATGCGTACCATCCAGACTTGCGACGTACTCGAGCGGCCAGTCAATCTATTATTCCTGTCGATACAAAATTGCATTTGGGTATTGAACGTATATTCCCGAAATTTTCTAACAAATTTGAAGCAATTTCGGTTCGAGTACCTACCGTAAACGTCACTGCAATGGATTTGAGTGTAACAATAAATACAAATGTGAAAGTTAATGACGTAAATCAAACCATTATTAACGCTTCTCGGTGTACATTAGACAGCATTGTTGACTATACTGAGGCGCCGTTAGTTTCCATCGACTTCAATCACGATTCCCACAGTGCCATAGTGGACGGCTCGCAAACACGAGTGAGCAACGGACATCTTGTTAAGATGTTGGTGTGGTGTGATAACGAATGGGGCTTTGCTAACCGGATGCTGGATACTGCGATTACCATGCACGAATTGGGTTAAATCAAGCGGTAAAAGTTTTAATTTTGGGGCTTGAAATAAATGTGTTTTGCCCCAAAGTAAGCACCAGAGAAAGAATTTATTGGCTGAGCGTGATGCTGAGCTACCAAACTTTAAAATTGAAACATTGAGAGGACAAACCATGTCTGTAATCAAGATGACTGACCTGGAACTAGCAGGTAAACGCGTATTTATCCGTGCTGACCTAAACGTACCAGTAAAAGACGGTAAAGTAACTTCAGATGCTCGTATCCTTGCATCTCTACCAACCATCAAGCTTTGTTTGGAAGCTGGTGCAAAAGTTATGGTCACATCTCACCTAGGTCGTCCTACTGAAGGTGAATACAACGAAGAGTTCTCTCTAGCTCCTGTAGTTAACTACCTAAACGACGCACTAGACTGCGACGTTAAACTAGCGAAAGACTACCTAAACGGTCTTGAACTAAACGTTGGTGAACTTGTTGTTCTTGAAAACGTTCGCTTCAACAAAGGCGAGAAGAAGAACGAAGAAGAGCTATCTAAAGCATACGCATCTCTATGTGACATCTTCGTAATGGACGCATTTGGTACGGCTCACCGTGCACAAGCGTCTACTCACGGTGTTGGTACTCACGCTCCTGTTGCATGTGCTGGTCCTCTTCTTGCTGCTGAGCTTGAAGCACTAGGCAAAGCAATGGACAACCCAGAGCGTCCATTGGTTGCTATCGTTGGTGGTTCTAAGGTTTCTACTAAGCTGACAGTTCTTGAATCTCTTTCTAAAGTTGCTGACCAACTTGTTGTTGGTGGTGGTATCGCAAACACGTTCATCGCTGCTGAAGGTCACAACGTAGGTAAGTCTCTATACGAAGCAGACCTAGTTGACACTGCTAAGAAGCTAATGAAAGAGTGTGCTATCCCAGTTGCGACTGACGTTGCATGTGCTAAAGCATTCGACGAGAACGCAGAAGCTGAAATCAAGCACGTTTCTGAAGTTGCAGACGACGACATGATCTTCGACCTAGGTCCAGATTCAACTGCGGCTCTAGCTGAAATCATCGGTAACGCAAAAACTATCCTTTGGAACGGTCCTGTGGGCGTATTCGAATTCAAGAACTTCGAAGCGGGTACAGCGGGCATTTCTAAAGCAATCGCGGAATCTGCAGGTTTCTCTGTAGCAGGTGGTGGCGATACACTAGCAGCAATCGACAAGTTCGGTATCAAGGCTGACGTTTCTTACATCTCTACAGGTGGCGGCGCATTCCTTGAATTCGTTGAAGGTAAAGTACTGCCAGCAGTAGCTATGCTTGAAGAGCGTGCTAAGTAAGAATAACTGAAAGCGGGAGTGAATCCCGCTTTCTTGTTTGCTGCACGCCAAATGGTTCTCTGTTAGAATACCTCGCGTTGTGAGCAAACGTTTGCAAGAATTTAAACTTAATCAGTTTTATTTTAAAACGACAGATAAATAGGATTACATCCATGTCTAAGATCTTCGACTTCGTAAAGCCAGGTGTTATTACTGGTGATGACGTTCAGAAAGTATTTGAAGTTGCTAAAGAAAACAACTTCGCACTTCCAGCGGTTAACTGTATTGGTACTGACTCTGTAAACGCAGTACTAGAAGCAGCTGCAAAAGTTAAAGCGCCAGTTATCGTTCAGTTCTCTAACGGTGGTGCTGCTTTCTTCGCAGGTAAAGGTCTAAAACTTGAAGGCCAAGGTCTACAAATTCTTGGTGCTGTTGCTGGTGCAAAATACGTACACGCTGTAGCTGAAGCTTACGGTGTACCAGTAATCCTACACACTGACCACGCGGCTAAGAAACTTCTTCCTTGGATCGACGGTCTGCTAGATGCTGGTGAAGAGTTCTTTGCTCAAACTGGTAAGCCTCTATTCTCTTCACACATGATTGACCTTTCTGAAGAGTCTCTAGAAGAAAACATCGAGATCTCTGCTAAGTACCTTGAGCGCATGGCTAAGATGGACATGACTCTTGAAATCGAATTAGGTTGTACTGGCGGTGAAGAAGACGGCGTAGACAACTCTGATATGGATGCGTCTGAGCTATACACTTCTCCAGAAGACGTAGCTTACGCTTACGAGAAGTTGAATGCTATCAGCCCTCGTTTCACTATTGCTGCATCTTTCGGTAACGTACACGGTGTATACAAGCCTGGTAACGTTGTACTGACTCCAACAATCCTACGTGATTCTCAAGCATACTGTGCAGAGAAGTTTGGTATTGCACCTAACGCTCTGAACTTCGTATTCCACGGTGGTTCTGGTTCTTCTCAAGAAGAAATTCAAGAGTCTATCGGCTACGGTGTTATCAAAATGAACATCGATACTGATACTCAGTGGGCAACTTGGGATGGTATCCGTGCATACGAAGCGGACAAGCACGATTACCTACAGGGTCAAATTGGTAACCCTACAGGCGATGATGCTCCTAACAAGAAATACTACGATCCACGTGTATGGCTACGTGCAGCGCAATCTTCAATGGTTGTTCGCCTTGAGCAAGCATTCGCTGACTTGAATGCAGTAGACGTTCTTTAATTCTTTCGAATTGAACTGAAAAGCCCGCTCATTGAGCGGGCTTTTTTATGCTTGCTATCTTTTCAAACACCGCTAAAGTTGGGTGAGGGTTATTCCATTGATTGCGTAACCCTTTCGCTAAAAGCCCAAGTTTTTAAGTTGTAGTCTCAATATTAATGTGGCGATGACTTTCATTGAGTTCAATTGTAAGATATTTTGTCGAAATTCTGTCGCAGAGATGCACCGCCCTAAATTAGTGAAGTCACTAACTTGGATAAGGCACACATATTCAAATAAGAAACCTAGAGGTAAAAAGGAATGGCAAGCGAACCATCAGTGGTTGATAACCTAAACTTAGCAGGAGGAGTCAGTAAAATGGAATCTTGGCTGACAAACAACTCAGATCTGATCATTCAATATGGTGTAAACATCATTTCAGCAGTACTGATACTGTTTATCGGTAACATCATTGTTAAAGCTATCGCAAACAGCGTAGCGAAGGTGATGAAGAAGAAGAACATGGATAAAGCGGTGGTGGAGTTTATCCACGCGCTGGTTCGTTACTTGTTGTTCGTTATTGTGCTTATTGCAGCATTAGGTCGTTTGGGTGTTCAAACTGCTTCAGTAGTTGCGGTTATTGGTGCGGCTGGCTTAGCGGTTGGTTTGGCACTGCAAGGCTCTCTGTCTAACTTCGCGGCAGGTGTACTTATCGTTGCGTTCCGTCCATTCAAATCGGGCGATTACGTTGAAATAGGTGGCGTATCTGGTTCTGTTGAGTCCATCCAGATTTTCCAAACCGTTCTTACTACACCAGACAACAAGATGGTTGTAGTGCCTAATGGCGGTGTTATTGGTGGTCCAATAACAAACTACTCTCGCCACCAAACACGACGTATTGATCATGTTATTGGTGTTTCTTACAACGCTGATCTTAAGAAAACTCAAGAAATCATTGCCGAAACATTGGCAAAAGATGAGCGTATTCTGAAAGATCCAGGCGTGACCATTGGTGTAGTTGCACTTGCTGATTCTTCCGTTAACTTTGTTGTTCGTCCTTGGGTGAAAACCGCGGACTACTGGAATGTTTATTTCGACTCTCTTCAGGCAATTAAAGAAGCGCTTGATGAAGCAGGTATCGAAATTCCATTCCCTCAAATGGATGTGCACTTGAACAAAGTTGATTAATTTTCTTTGTAGATCAAAACACTTCCAATGAAATAAGGCGCTTACTCAGTTAAGCGCCTTTATTTTTGAATCTTGTTTGTGATTTATGTGGAGTGTCAGCTATTCAGAAAGCTTATAAATCGGACTCTCTAGAGACTCCAGCAGTTTTTCTAAATAGACACCATTAATTCCAATCGTAACAGCAGGATCCCCCGGTGTATAAAGCAGCTCATCATGTGTCAGAAGTGCAGTATCCAAAATAATGGGGACTGAGGTGGGCAATGTGAATGGGCAAACAGCCCCAGCTAAACAGCCTGTTTTTGCTGTCATTTCTTCATTGTCACAGATAGATACACGTTTTCCTAAAAGCCCTTTAATTCCTTTAGCATTGAGGCGGCTGTCTTTATCGGTTAAGTAAAGTGCGTAACCACCACCTTTAACTTTCAGAAATAAGCTTTTAGACAATGTACCTGTCCAGCCCAATTCCTTGGCAACCGCTTCATCTGTCGCAAAATCCAAAATCGGACGATGTTGCCATTCATTGAATGGGATGTTGAGTTCGTTTAAAAGATCGATGTTCCTTTGGTAAATCCGTTGAATTACATCCATGTCATATCCTTATGTTTGAACAAGCATCTACATGTATTGCTGCCACAACCCATTCGCGAGAATTATTGCGATAGTGAACATCATTGCTGCCACACCAATATCAATCCCTTTCTTTACTTTAGGCTTAGAGAGCGTAGGCCCCAATTTTGCAGCACCAAGGGATAAGCTATAAAACCAAGCAAACGACGCCAGTACTGTACCTGCCGCGAACGCAATACGATCATGTCCTTCGTATTGCCCACCGATAGAACCCAAAATGACGACCGTATCTAAATACAGGTGAGGGTTCAGAACGGTAACAGCGAGCGCCCCTAAAACGACTGCACGCTTTCCTCTTGCCGTGATTTGGGCGTTAGATTCTCGTTGCTCAGCTGGAGCAAAAGCACTTCTTAGAGACATAAG
Source organism: Vibrio sp. vnigr-6D03 (assembly GCF_002835515.1). Classification (NCBI taxonomy): domain Bacteria; kingdom Pseudomonadati; phylum Pseudomonadota; class Gammaproteobacteria; order Vibrionales; family Vibrionaceae; genus Vibrio; species Vibrio sp. vnigr-6D03. The sequence goes on along the minus strand of NZ_PIZL01000015.1, from coordinate 214,670 downwards.
ACCATAGATGGTTAAAAACGCGATTCCTCCAAGAGTGACAGAAGTGAGTAGCAATTCATTTTGAGAAAGGATTGCTCCACCACCAAAAATGCCTAGAGAGATGAAAAAAACGTCCAATAAGCTACAGATCGTTGCGGTTGTAAGATGGTGATTGCGCTTAATGCCCTGGTTCAGCACATACGCATTCTGCGCTCCAATCGGAATGATCATCGTTGCGCCTAACCCAAAACCTTGCAATAACACCCAGAAGTTCACAACGTTGCCCTTACTTAAAAATAGAAATGTCAGAAAAATGAGCCGCAAGGATAAGGGGAATAAGAAAATAAATTAAACTAATAATTTTAATGAATGATAAGTTAAACTTATATCCTAGGTAGGTGAGCAGAGGGAAATATGAGAGGGTTAGATTATCGATGGATTGAAGCGCTAGACAGTGTGCTGAATCAAAGAGGTTTTGAACGAGCCGCGGAGCAGTTATGTATCTCCCAATCGGCTGTATCTCAAAGGATTAAACAGTTAGAAAAATGGTTGGCACAGCCCGTATTAGTTCGGGAGCAACCTCCTAGAGCGACTCAAGCCGGAAAGAAATTACTTGGGCTGTACCGACGAGTTTGCTTGCTAGAAGAGGAGCTTTTGCCCGAGCTTAGCACTGAAAACAGTGAGCGCCCATTGTCTGTCGCATTGGCTACGAATGCCGATAGCCTTGCCACTTGGCTTTTACCTAGCTTGTCACCTCTGCTAAAACAAAAGCGAATAGAGCTGAATTTGGTGGTAGACGATGAAGGACGGACCATTGATAAGCTTCGAAGTGGTGAAGTCGTTGGGGCTATAAGCCTTGATTCTCAACCGATGTCTGGATGTGATGCTGACTACCTAGGAAGAGTGGATTATTTGTGTGTCGCTAGTCCTGATTTTTGTCAGATGTACTTTCCTGAAGGTGTGAATAGAGAAGCGCTAAAACGAGCGCCAGCAGTGGCTTTTGATCAGCATGATGATATGCATGAAAGATTTGTTCACCAGCATTTCAATTTACCCATTGGAAGCGTGTTGAAACATACAGTTCGCAGTTCAGAGGCTTTTGTTAAATTGGCAATCAGTGGTGTGGCTTATTGTTTGATCCCTAGGCAGCAAATTGAATCTGAACTCAAACAAGGAGTGTTGATAGACATTACACCGAGTTTTTTCCTCTCTCATCGCATGTATTGGCATCATTGGCAGCTAGAGAGTGGGGTACTTAAAGAAATTTCCCAGTCAATTATTCAATACGCGAGACAGCATCTCCCTCAGTAAACTTTGTGTCAAATATGAATATGAATGGAATCAATCTCTAATGTTAGCGTCTATTATAGCGACGAACCCTTAGGAGAACGGCATGAAAAAATTATCGATGATCGGTGTGTTACTCATGGGAGTAATGATGGCTCCTGTTAAAGCTGAGGAGCTTTCATTTCCGCATATTTCTACGTCGGGGCACGGTGAAGTGACCGCTGTGCCAGACATGGCTGAGTTTACTGTTCAAGTGGTAGAAACCATGTTGACAGCAGAGCAAGCGAAGCAAGCGGTAGATAAAGCTGTGGGCTCTTTTGTTGAGCGCTTAACCGCTGCTGGAGTGAAAAGAGACAACATCGCCAGCACTAATTTGTATTTAGCGCCGCAGTATCACTACCCTAAAAGTGGCAAAGTCGAACTGGTTGGGTATCAAGCTTCCCGTAGTGTCACGGTGACCGTTGAAGTCTTAGGTAACTTAAACAGTTATCTTGATGGTGCCTTAGGCGATGGGATTAATCGCATCGACGATATTCAATTGAAAGTAAAAGACGAATCCAAGTATCAAGAGCAAGCGCGTTTGGCTGCGATAAAAGACGCGACGCAGAAAGCAAAATTTCTCGCAGAAGGTTTTGAGCGTGAAGTGGATGGCGTTTGGAGAATCAGTTACGACAATAATTCAAACCGTCCGATGCTAATGCGAAGTATGGCTCTTGGGGCAGAGAAGGCATCCAATACTTATCAAGATTCCAGCATTGTTATCCGTGATAGGGTGGATGTGATTTACAAGCTGAAAGATTAAGCGCCGCAAGTTTTAAACTAAAAAAGGGGACGCCAGCTGGCGTCCCCTTTTTATTAATTAGCTAAGAAAGCGAAATTAGTGAAGAATACGAGCTCGAATAGTTCCTTCGATTTCTTTCAGCTTCAATAACGCTTCTTCAGAGCGATCCGCTTCAACATCAATAACCACATAACCCATTTCTGAGCTGGTTTGTAGGTACTGACCCGCGATGTTAATCCCTTCTTCAGCGAAGATGGTGTTAATTTGCGTCAGAATACCTGGGCGGTTTTCATGAATGTGCAGTAGGCGAGATGTTCCTCTGTGCTCTGGCAGCGACACTTCTGGGAAATTGACACTGGATAGTGTTGAGCCGTTATCTGAGTATTTTGCTAGTTTCCCAGCAACTTCAACACCAATGTTTTCTTGTGCTTCTTGGGTAGAACCACCAACGTGAGGAGTCAGGATACAGTTATCGTATTTAAGCAATGGAGACTCAAATGGGTCAGCATTGGTTTTTGGTTCAACAGGGAATACGTCGATTGCTGCACCAGAAAGATGTTTGGTTTCTAATGCTGAAGCGAGGGCTGGTATATCCACGACAGTACCGCGAGCTGCGTTGATGAAGATAGAGCCTGGCTTCATGCGTGCGAATTCAGCTTCGCCCATCATATTCTTAGTGCCGTCCGTTTCAGGAACGTGCAGCGTAATCACATCACATTTGTTTAGCAGTTCACTCATGGTGTGAACTTGGGTTGCGTTACCCAATGAAAGCTTGTTCTCAATATCGTAGAAGTAGACACGCATGCCTAAGTTTTCAGCAATAATACCCAGTTGAGTACCGATGTGACCGTAGCCAATGATACCTAAACGTTTACCACGAGCTTCGTAAGAACTGTCTGCACTTTTCTTCCAAATACCACGGTGTGCCAATGCGTTCTTTTCTGGGATACCACGAAGTAACAGAAGGATTTGACCCAATACCAACTCAGCCACACTTCGAGTGTTGGAGAAAGGTGCGTTGAACACAGGAATACCGCGTTTTGCCGCAGCGCGAAGATCAACTTGGTTAGTTCCGATGCAGAAACAACCTACAGCGACCAATTTTTCTGCCGCTTGGAATACTTTTTCAGAAAGGTTAGTACGGGAACGAATACCAATGAAGTGCACGTCTTTAACGGCCTCTAACAGATCTTCTTCCGCCATTGAGCCTTTTACATACTCGATGTTGCTGTAACCAGCCGCTTGAAAAACTTCAACTGAAGAAGGGTGAAGCCCCTCAAGAAGGAGAATTTTTATCTTATCTTTATCCAGTGATACTTTGGCCATTGATTATCGTCCTTAAACTTCGGGCTATAAGCTGAGTACAGAAGAGGCGCGCAAACGTTTACCTTCTGTATATATTGAACAATAAAGTAACAAAAAATATTCGCTTTGGGTAAGAAAATTACGGAATAAGGCATAATTTCTTAAAGAAAAATAAGAGAAAACGGCACCTACAGGTGCCGTTTGTAATCAAATGACGGAAACTAATGCTAACCATCGCATAAAAATGCAATTATCGAATACCAAAATGTATGGTTTTACTCTTCGATTTTTGCACCATCAGGCGTACCTGTAATCACGACATCTGCACCTCGGTGTGCGAACAGACCGACTGTCACGACACCCGCGATCGCATTGATTTTGTCTTCTAGATCTTTTGGATTTGTTATTTTTAATCCGTACACATCCAAAATCATGTTGCCATTGTCTGTTACCACACCTTCTCGATAAACCGGATCGCCGCCCAACTTGAGCAACTCTCTTGCAACATAGGAGCGAGCCATAGGAATCACTTCCACTGGAAGTGGGAATTCGCCTAATACGTCTACGGCTTTTGTTCCGTCAACAATACACACAAATTTCTTTGAGATAGCGGCAACAATCTTTTCACGCGTCAGGGCTGCACCGCCGCCTTTGATCATTTCACGACCTGGGTTAACTTCATCAGCGCCATCAACGTATACGTCTAGCTCGAATACGTCGTTGCATTCAAAGATTTCAATCTCAAGCTCTTGCAGCCTTTTGGTTGAGGCTTCTGAAGAAGAAACAGCACCTTTAATCTCTTCTCTTATTGATCCAAGTGCATCGATGAAGTGATTGACGGTCGAACCCGTACCAACGCCAACAATGCTGCCCTTTTCAACATACTTCAGTGCGGCCCAGCCAGCGGCTTTTTTCATTTCATCTTGAGTCATGCCTTTCTCCAGAATTTAGGTGAACAAATTAAAGTCGCGCGATTATACCTTCAACTTATGTAAAGGTGCAGTGATCTAGGTGAATATATTGATACTGAAGTCGACTAGCTAACGTATTTGTTTATGGCTTAACGCTATTCCACCGCCAAGTTTTGGAAGGGGTCACGATAGTTTGTAGAGGAATGTCCCAAGCTTCCACTGGAAGAAGAGGGACTTGCTGGCAATTGTGAGCCAAGCCAATTGCATGATTCCCTGATGTCGCTTCCCAAGACGCTAGGGTTCGATCGTAGTAACCCCCACCCATACCGAGCCTTTGCCCTTGATCGTCAAACGCGACTAGTGGGGTGTAGATAATATCAATTTCGTTAACAGGGACAATTTGAGACATTTTCAGCTTGGGCTCTGCAATCTTGTATTGATTGGCAATCATATCTGTCTCTGGTGTGTATTCTAAGAAAAGTAAGTGACCGCTGGAGAAAGGGTGAAGCACGGGTAAGCAAACCTTTTTTCCCATGTTCCAGTACCATTCGATAACTGGTGTCAGGTCGAGCTCACCATCAACGGCAAGATATAATGCAACGATGTTGGCATCGGTCGCGGCAGAGTGCTCTTTTAGTTGCGTTAGCAAACAATGAGAGGCTTCGATTTGTTCTGTGTTGGAAAGGTCGCGCCTTTTGCGGCGTATGTTCTTTCGGATGCATTGTCGCTGTTCAGCTGATGCTTTTGAAGGAGTAAAAGATTTCATATGAGGAACCCCAGAGTGCCGTTGAGGATTGTGGCCCTTGAACCAGCTGGTTCAAGGCGGATCAGCAATGATAACCGTAGGCTTCTCGGTACGAGCCGAGCCTGCTCAATAGTTTTCAAGTACTAACCCTTAATTATTGCTTATCGGCTCAGGGACTTAAATCCGCTGACGCACACTCCAGGGTAAAACTTTTATTCGCGTCCTAGCTGTTTGAGCGCACCATCTAGTGACGCCGAGAGCAATTCCATTCGCTCTGTTATTTCTGTGGTTTGACCATGTACTTCTTGCTTAGATATTTGCAATTCGTAACAGATGTTCAAAGCAGCAATCGTTAATAGCTTTTCTGTATTGGTTACCTTAGTTCTTTCCGCCATTTCATTCAATCGCGTATTCAAATCTTCGGCGGCTTTTAGCAGTGACTCTTCTTGCCCAGGTGGACAATTCACTCGCGTAAGCTTCCCCAATATTTCCACTTCAACTGCTTGACTGCTCATTACGGTACACTCTCGACCAAACCAAAGACAGGGAGTACAAGCTCACTTCTGTCAGGGAGGAAACTATAGGTAAACCGACCTTAAGATTCAAGCCCTTCCATCTTTGTTTCCTAATATTGCGGGACTAACTACACACGAAATCAACAAATTGAACACGCTATGCTCAGCTATACATTTTCGCTAAGCGCCTTAAGTGATAGGATTAGCCCAACTAACTTACATTATAGCGAATCCCTTATGAGTGAAGTGAATTATCCTGCTTTTCCGCAACTCGTTAATGAACTTAAGACAGCACAACTTGCGGTATCACCCGCTGAGTTACATGGCTTACTGACCGGAATGCTAAGCGGCGGGTTAGCGATTAACGATAACAGCTGGCAGCCTCTATTGTTTGATTACACAAATGATGGTCTAGGTTGGCCAATAAGTACCGTTGCTGTTGCTGAAAGCGTGCTAAAAGCAACATTAAGTGAGTTGGCAAATGATCAATTTGAATTGACGTTAATGTTGTCGGAGTCGGATTCTGATTTGTTTGCTACCGCTGATGGATTATCTGAATGGGTGAACCACTTTATTTCTGGTTTAGGGTTGGCCAATCAATCGATAAACAAAGCACCAGTAGATGTAAAAGAAGCGCTGGGTGATTTGGAAGAAATTTCTAAGTTGGGCATTGATGAAGAAGATGATCTAGAAGAGCAAGCCGATTTACTGGAGCAGGTGATCGAGCACGTTAAAGCGTGCGTATTTACGGTGCATGCAGAGTATGGCGTGAGACCGAGTGAAGACAAAAAACCGACTATTCACTAAGTAGGAAAGCCTCATGACACAATATGATGTGGTCATTGCTGGTGGAGCAATGGCAGGTGCGACACTAGCATTGGCATTGAATCGACTGAGCAAGGGTACATTATCTATTGCTGTTATTGAACCTTTTCAAGTTGAGCATACTCTCCATCCTGGCTTTGATTCTCGCTCTATTGCGCTTTCCCACGGCACTTCGTTGATACTGGAAAACGTCGGGCTCTGGGAGCAAATTCAGCCTTTTACGACCCCCATTGAGCATATTAACGTATCCGACAAAGGGCATGCCGGTTTAGCCGATATCACGAAGCAAGCTCTGAATTTGAACGCGCTTGGGTATGTTGTTGAACTCGCGGATGTTGGGCGAGTTTATCAGTCGCTATTGGATAGAGCCGCTAACATTGATTTTCTCTGCCCTGATTCCGTGAGCAATGTGTTGAGAGAAAGCAATGCGGTGACGGTCACCCTGTCGTCAGGGGCTTCAATTGAAGCGAAGCTGCTCGTGGCGGCAGACGGTACGTTATCGCCATCTGCCCAGAATATTGGCTTACCACTGCAAGAACACGACTTTGAGCAAGTTGCACTGATAGCGAATGTCAGTTTGTCCCAATCTCACCTTGGACGTGCATTTGAACGATTTACTGAATCGGGTCCGCTTGCATTACTGCCAATGTCTGACAATCGCATGTCATTAGTGTGGTGTTTATCTCCTGAAACAGTTGAAGATATTGCCAAGCTTTCTAATGAGGAATTTCTTGCCCAATTACAGCAATGCTTTGGCTGGCGTTTGGGGCAATTCATAAAAGTTGGTGAGCGTACATCTTATCCTTTGCTGTTGCGTTCCCGTGACCCCATCGTATCGCATCGATTTGCTGCTGTAGGCAACGCAGCGCAAACTTTGCATCCCATCGCTGGACAAGGATTCAACTTAGGTATTCGAGACGTAGCGACCCTTGCAGAGCAAATCTTAGTCAATATGGATGATCCTGGTCACTACAGCGTTCTCAGTGCTTATAGAAAGAGAAGAGAACAAGATCGAAAACGAACGATTGAACTGACGTCTGGTCTGGTTCATCTCTTTTCGAATGATTTCATTCCAATGAGAGTAGGTCGAAATATTGGACTGATGGGTTTTGAGGCTTTAGGTTCGATGAAAAGCCCTTTGTTGGCGCGAACACTTGGTATGGTAGAAAGATAATATGATGCAAAGTTTTGATATCGCCATCATTGGCGGTGGAATGGTAGGGCTAACGGTTGCAGCATTACTCCAAGACAGTGATTTAAGAATTGCTGTCGTTGAAGGGAAGCTGCCTGAAGAGCACTTAAATGAACTGCCAGATGTTCGTGTATCTGCATTGAGCCGGGCCAGTGAAAACATCCTCAAAAATGTTGGTGCGTGGGCTGGTATTGAAGCTCGTCGGTCTTCGGCGTATGACGCAATGACGGTATGGGAGCAAGACAGTTTCGCGAAAATTGAGTTTTCAGCTTCAGAAATCCATCAAAAAGATCTAGGGCACATCGTTGAAAATAGAGTGATTCAGTTAGCCTTACTTGAGCAAGTTAAGAGCCAAGATAATGTCACGCTTTTCGCACCAGAACGATGTAAAGATGTGGTGATGGGAGAGACGGAAGCTTGGGTTACTTTAGAATCTGGCCAATCATTTACGACTAAGTTGTTGGTAGGGGCTGATGGTGCGAACTCTTGGCTACGTAATAAATCCGAAATTCCATTAACACATTGGGATTATGGTCATTCCGCTATTGTCGCAAACATCAAAACGGCAGAACCTCATGGCGGTGTGGCGCGGCAAATATTTACACCGGATGGACCTCTGGCATTTTTGCCTTTAGGTGAATCAGATCTTTGTTCTATTGTGTGGTCTATTGATCCGTTGAAAGCTGAACTGCTAATGGATTTGGACAGTACCGAATTCAATAAAGCGCTAGCCACCGCTTTTGATGGGCAGCTTGGATTATGTGAAGTGCAAGGAGAACGGCAAGCCTATCCCCTTAAGATGCGTTATGCGCGTGATTTTGTGCGTGATCGAATTGCGTTGGTCGGAGATGCAGCTCACACCATTCATCCATTGGCGGGACAAGGGGTAAACTTAGGTTTGCTCGATGCTGCTAGTTTGGCGCAAGAGATAGAGCGGTTGTGGCAAAGCGGTGAGGATATCGGCCTAAGACGCAATTTACGTCCATTTGAGCGCTGGAGAAAAGCGGAAGCAGCAAAAATGATTGCTGCCATGCAAGGCTTTAAAGAACTATTTTCTGGTGAACATCCTGTCAAAAAATGGGTTCGAGGCGTTGGTTTGACAGTAGGTAATACTGTACCGTTGGTCAAAAATGAGTTGATACAGCATGCTATGGGATTGAAAGGGAATTTACCTGACGCGACCAAAGCTAAACGGTAAAAAATGATGTTCTAAAAAACGAATTATTAAAAAGTTACAAGTACGAAAAAGGGTCGACAAGTCGACCCTTTAAAATTTCTTTTTTCACATTCAATAATTATGCATGTACGCATCTTAACCGCATGATTTCTTGATTAATTTCTTTAACGGTTTTGAAATGTCGTTTCTCCGCTTTTTCAGGAAGAATTAACTTTCCATTATCAAATTCAAATTTCCCCACGCCATAAATATAAATCCTACCTTTAAACAACCGACTTACGTGTTTAGCTATCATACTTGGTGTATAGCGCTTAAACAGTCTCATACTTTTATCCTTATTATGTGTTGCGCCACGAATTATACAAAATTTCGTGTATCAGTATTGTGACTGAACAGGGGTTAAATACAGCTTAACGCTAAGTTTTCAGCGTTTTGTGCTTCCCTTGGCATTTCAGTGATATAAACGTCTCATTGGTGTGACGCTCTCCTCATTTTATGCCGCTAGCCCCTGTAAATAATGCAGCAATACGGTGTCATGTTTTTATGACATTTATAAGAATAGACCATGTCAGAAATAAAAAAGTTTCATGAAAAAAAAGCCCGATATAAATATCGGGCGAATAGTCACAGATGCATTACACAAAAAGTGGATTTAACTGATTAATTCAGCGGATTCACTTTCCTTGTTAAATGAGGGCTTTAAGCTCAATTGAGCAAGGGGAACTCATAATAACAAGTAACATTTACACTACATTATAATTACCTAGATCACTATTTATTCATTTAAATAAGATAAAAATTCACTTGGTAAAATTATTAAATGTGATTGAGGTCACCTAGTGGATGAAATTTGATAGGGTTTTATTAGTTTTGGGTTGGATTTTGACGCGAAATTTCACTGATCGTCGGTGAGGCTAGCTTCAAAAGATCATCCAAATTAAGCTCAACCCCTGCCATATTAGAACCACTGCTGATGGTTACATGCTCTAATGAAATGATCTTCTTATCAAAAATAATGGGTATTGTCGTATTTAACAAAATAGGGGCGACACAGCCAATTGAATAGCCAGTCACAGATTCAACTTCTTGAGCAGATGCACAAGTGATTCGCCTAGAGCTCAATACGGCGCGTACTTTTCTAGGGTCGGTTTGATCATTGCCTGAGACGCATGCAAGTACATAACATCCCCCCATATCTTTGAGTAGAATGCATTTCACCATCATGCTTGGTGAAATCCCTCGTTGGCGGGCTGCATCTTCAATACTGATGGCAGGAGTTTTGTGAGGGAGCAAGTGAAAGGGCACTTGCTGCTCACTTAAGTATTGAGTAATACGAGTTTGTATTATCGGATTAGTCTTCATCTAAGGAATAAGGTAAAGGCAATATTGACCAAGTTGTTCCCTCTTGCCCTTTCACTCGAAGTTGTGTCCCTTCTTCAAGGTTGTTGGGTAAAATAATCAGCCCTTCAGCGGCACCGTCTTGATATTCAAATTGCGTAATTAGGTGACCTGCACCACGCCAATTTTCACCTACTGCACGCTCTATTTCTGCCTGCTCTGGAAGAGCCTCAAGAATATTGCCAGCTACACGGTACAGTGCTCGTTTATTCGTTCCTCTGTATTTCGCTCGTGCAACCATCTCCTGACCGGTATAGCAGCCTTTGGTAAAACTAATACCTCCCAAGGCTTGGAGGTTCATTGCTTGTGGAATATGTTGAGATTGCTCTTTTTCATCAACACGAGGAAGCGCTTCCTCAATATCGTATTTATCCCATAGTGACTCATGAACCACAGCATCGCGTTGATCTTCAAATAAGCGTTCCGCGATCGATGATTCAAGCACCAATAACCAACGTTTATCACTTATTCGAACGGCAGTACCACCGTCTACACTACGCACATTAGTACGTTCGTTACTGAGCGTGTCAACCCAACTTTCGGCATTGTTACCGCTAATACCAACCAGTACATCAGCTCCTTCCTCTATGGTGACTTTAGAGAATACTGCGTACTTTTTAATCTCGGTGAGTTCAGTTGTCAGTGCACTTTTACGATGCACCATGGCATAACCTTCATTGTGGTGGAACATGTTAAAAATACTCCACATTTTTCCCTTTGCATCACAATGAGCACCGTATGTCGACTCAGAAAGTTCTAATGAAACCACATCACACGTAACTTGACCTTGAAGGTACGACTTTTTGTCTTCGCCTACGAAAGTAATGGTGCCCCAAGAAGGAAGAGGGCAAATAGCGAATTCTGGTAACTCAGTCTGAGTGGATAGTGAGATGGAAGATAAGTTTTCAAGCCAATCCATTGTTTCTAAACCTTAAGAGATGTTTGATGTCAGTATGTTAATGCTATACCTAAGCAAGCTCAAGGCGTTCGACGCTCAGAACGATGCAACTTTTCTTTCTATATTTTCCATTATCAGGGGGGAAGCTGACATTGGTTAATCTAAATGACGAGAGCAAATCACACTCTGTGACTCGCATAATAGCTGTAGGGTAATGAGATTGATACACTGCCCCCACAAAGGAGTCATCAAAGGAATAATAATGTACACCGCCGAAGAAAAAGCCCGAATTAAATGGGCATGTCGCCGTGGGATGTTAGAACTTGACGTAGTTATCATGCCATTTTTTGAAGAGCAATTTGAAAGCTTGTCGGAACAAGAACAAAAAGATTTTGTTTCTCTTCTTGAGTGTGATGATCCTGATTTATTTACTTGGATTATGGGACACGGAAGGAGTGACAATTTGAGTCATGCTTCTATGATAGACAAAGTCGTTGCATACAACCTCAGCAAAGTTCGCTAATTTAAAATTATCCCTCAGTGCCCGGCTATGTCAGCTTTTTGTTCTGGCAACACTTAGTTGGGCACTTGCTGCTTCTCCAGCTCCAATTGCTCTAACGCTATTTGTGTTCACAGCAATTCTGATCCCTTTATTCTCCAAACTCATCCGTCCTTCTTCAGAAATTATGCTCGTATGGAACGAGGGCAGTGAGTTCAGAATTAACCAAGAAAAGAAGATTTTGGATCGCGCTTGGTTAGAGTGTTCTGCTTTGGTGACGTTACTCGTTTTTGATGACAAATCGAGACTATTGGTTTGGCGAGATGCTTGTTCTGACAAAGAATATCGAGCGTTACTCCGCCATTTACGTTGGCAAAAAGGCAATAAAAAAGAGCACTCAACAAGTGCTCTTTAAATGTATACCCAAGTGACCTCAAGATGCTTGGTTCAGCGAGAATTAATAGGCTTTCAGGCAAGGCATCGGCTTGAAGATCTAGAAGTCTAAATCAAGAGTCGATAACGCAGCATGAAAGCCTATTAAACTCGCCCTTGGGAGCACATATTCTGTACCACTTCATCGTCAAAGAACTTGGAAAGGACCTGTCATTACGCTTCGTTCTTTTCCTTGAATTGGACCAGAATATGCTGCTCTGAATCCTACATCTTGAGGCCACTTGGGTATATTCATTTCACCGAAAAATAGTAAAAACTAAAACTTTTCGGGGATCAAAATAGTCGGTCCGCTATTTTCAGCCAATTCTGGATAATCCAATGTGTAATGCAGACCACGGCTTTCTTTTCTTTCCATAGCACAACGAACCATGAGCTCAGCTACTTGCAGTAGGTTACGAAGCTCTAATAGGTTATTGGATACACGGAAGTTACTGTAATACTCATGAGTTTCTTGTTGCAGCAATTGGATGCGGCGCAATGCGCGCTCTAATCGCTTATCGGTTCGTACAATTCCCATGTAGTCCCACATAAACAAACGCAACTCGTGCCAGTTATGCTGAATCACAACTTCTTCATCTGAACAAAGAACTTGGCTCTCATCCCATTCAGGTAAGGAGCCCGCCAGTTCGGCATCACTAATTTTGTTAATGATGTCATCCGCAGCAGAACGAGCATACACGACACATTCGAGAAGAGAATTAGAGGCCATTCGATTTGCACCGTGTAGACCGGTATAACTCACTTCACCTATTGCATAAAGATGGTTTAAGTCCGTTACACCTTGTTGATCAACCATGACACCACCACAAGTGTAGTGGGCGGCTGGGACTATGGGGATCGGCTCTTTAGTCATGTCGATGCCAAGGTCTTTCAGGCGCATATCAATGGTTGGAAAGTGTTTCGTGACAAATTCAGGGTCTTTATGGCTAATGTCTAGGTACATGCAATCTGCACCCAGCCGCTTCATCTCAAAATCAATAGCACGTGCAACGACATCACGCGGTGCGAGTTCTTCTCGCTCATCAAAATCTTGCATGAAACGCGAGCCGTCAGGTCTTCTTAAATACGCTCCTTCGCCTCGCAGAGCTTCAGTCAGCAAGAAATTGCGAGCTTCAGGGTGGAAAAGACACGTGGGGTGGAACTGATTGAATTCTAAATTGGCAACGCGACAACCTGCTCGCCATGCCATTGCAATTCCATCCCCTGAGGATACATCAGGGTTAGACGTGTATTGGTACACTTTAGAAGCGCCACCCGTAGCTAACACAACAAACTTAGCTCTGACGGTTTCGACGTGCTCCTGATTCCTGTTCCATATATACGCGCCAATGACTTTTTTCTTATCACCGCCAATTTTGTCTTCGGTGATCAGATCCAAGGCATTGTGGCGTTCCAATACATGAATATTTGGATGGCTATGCGCGTTATCCTGAAGAGATGTTTGCATTGCCATACCTGTTGCATCTGCCGCATGCAGAATACGTCGGTGGCTATGACCGCCTTCACGTGTAAGGTGGTAGCGCGGGCTTTCGTCTGAATCGTTTTCTTCACGATCAAAGGGAACTCCACCGTCAATTAACCACTGAACGCTTTCTTTTGCATTCTCGGCAATGAACTTAACGGTATCCTCTTCGCATATTCCACCACCAGCGATTTGGGTGTCTTGAACATGCGATTCAATGCTGTCCGATTCGTCAAAAACAGCAGCAATACCGCCCTGAGCATAGTACGTGGCCCCTTCACTACGAGGTCCTTTACTCAACACAATGACTTTGCCATGTGGTGCTACTCGCAATGCGAGAGACAATCCTGCCGCACCGCTGCCAACCACTAATACATCGCATTGATGTTCTCGGTTATCGTTCATATAACTTTAAAAATCCCAGGTTATCTTAGAGCCTGCCCAAATTGACTCTATAAGCAATTAGCTTTTGGCTAATCCTATAACGCATATCTTCTTGGTGGTGTTTATTATCTTTATCTGCACCCGTTTGAGCAAATACAATGAAGGTTACATCACATTGCCAGACAAATTTGTTAAAAAAAATTCGTCGGATTGAACTTTCTTTGACTATATCAGTCACAATAGTGCTCATGTAGGCGGTGGTGTCAATACTACATTTGACAGAACTTAATGTTCATACCTGTGAAGGTAGGGGCAAATAACAATAGGAGTGGACGCTCGAATGAGCGAGCAGTTAACCGATCAAGTACTAATTGAGCGTGTCCAACGAGGAGATAAACAAGCATTCAATCTTTTGGTTATCAAATATCAAAACAAAGTTTGCAACTTGATTTCTCGATATATAAACAACTCTGGTGATGTTGCAGACGTTGCACAAGAGGCTTTTATTAAGGCGTATAGAGCCATCCCAAATTTTCGGGGAGAAAGTGCGTTTTATACTTGGTTATACCGGATCGCCGTTAATACAGCTAAAAATCATATTGTTGCCCAAGGGCGCAGACCTCCCGCAACCGATTTGGATGCAGAAGAGGCCGAATATTACGAAAGCGGTAGCGCATTAAAAGAAATATCGAACCCAGAGAACATTACGCTGTCCAAAGAATTGAAACAGGTTGTTTTCGAAGCGATTGAAGCGTTACCAGAAGATTTAAAAACAGCAATGACATTACGAGAATTGGATGGTCTTAGCTATGAAGAGATAGCCGAGGTTATGGATTGCCCTGTCGGGACGGTTCGTTCTCGTATATTCCGTGCTCGTGAAGCGGTTGAGAAGAAAATACAACCACTTCTACAGCGTTAGACCAATGAGTTAAATGGTGAAAATAATGGCTGACAAAGAACAACTTTCAGCACTCATGGATGGAGAAAGCGTGGATCAGGCTCTGATTTCAGAACTGGAGCACGATGCAGAAGGTCTGAAGTCTTGGCAGAACTATCACTTAATTGGTGATGTAATGAGGGGGGAAGATCCAAAACGCGCTGATTGGGATATTGCAAACAGTGTTGCGTTGGCATTAGACAAGGAACCGGCTCATTCTCCAATGCACGTACCGGATCATGTTGTTACCCCTGCTATTGAGTCACAGCCGACTCCTGAGGTTGCACGTGTAAGTATGCCAGGTTGGATGACTCAATTTGGTCAAGTTGCCATGGCTGCCTGTGTTTCACTGGTTGTGATTCTAGGTGTGCAGCAATACAACGGTCAAAGCGGTGTGCAGTCAGAAAATGAACTACCAGTACTGCAAACTATTCCGGTGATTGGTAGTGCAGAGCCTGTGAGCTTGGCACAAGAGCCGATTACGCCTTCCTCTAATGAAGCACAGTTGATGGAGCAACGTAAGCGTGTGAACGCTTTGCTTCAAGATTACAGTATGCAATTGCGCCTAAATAGTGCCGTTATGGATAAAGAAGCCGCGCACCCTACTAAATCGGATCTAGAATGAAAAAAATCCTGATCAGTGTGTTGGCACTGTTCAGTTTGAATGTACACGCCGCCTCTGCAGAGGAGATCTCTGCTGAGGCGTTGTTGCATCAAATGAACGAAGCAAGCCAGCAATTGAGCTATGAGCTGTCTTATATTCAAATAAAGAAAAACAGTATTGAGCCTCTCCTATACCGACATGGTCGCCGAGATGATAAGCAATTTGCTCGCTTGGTATACCTTAGTGGTCCTTCTCGTGAGGTTATTCGACGAGATAACGAAATTAGTTACTTTGAACCAGGAGTGGATCCATTTTCAATCGAATCTGGAGAAATGGTTGCGCCGTTGATCCCATTGATCAATACCAATGTAACGGTATTGGAAGATCACTACGATTTTGTCAAGCTGGGTCGAGCGCGCGAAGCTGGGACGCCTTGCCAAGTCATTCGTATCGTCCCGAAAGATGGGCAAAGGTACTCTTATGTTCTTTGGGTCGATGAACGTACTCACCTTCCTCTTCGTGCAGATTTAGTTGATCGTGATGGCGAGGTTTTAGAACAATATCGCACCATTTCCTACGCAGTAAACGATAAGATTTTTGATCTGCTTTCAAGGTTGGGTGAAGCTCAATTACCCGACGCTATTTCTTTGCCTGAAAGTGAAGCCAAAAGTTCGTTCTGGCAAGTGGGCTGGGTTCCCAATGGGTTTAAAGCTAACCCAATGAATCGATACAGAATGGGGATGACCAATAAAGTGGTTGAAAGCCAGATGTTTAACGATGGTCTTTTTAGCTTTTCTGTGTATGTATCTGAAAAAGATGACCTTTCTTTGAAAGGGCAACTGGTTCGGCAAGGTCGCCGCACTCTACATAGTTTTGTAAGCGGTAACGTAGAAGTTTCGGTCGTCGGTGATATTCCTCCCTCAACGGCCAAACGTGTGGCACAATCAGTCACCATGACGGCTAACAAAACCCAGTAACACATTATGATGACGGCACTAGCGACAGTGGTCGCAAGTAACCCTTCCAAGTCTGGATTCCGAATCCAATTAAGCTGTGAGCAACAAACCAGTTGCTCCAGCTGTTCATCTCAAAAAAGCTGCGGCACTGGTGTTGTATCAAAAGCCTTTGGCAATAAAGCACACGCTTGGTATTTGGAGTCAAAGCAGTCTTTGACTCCGGGGCAAGTAGTGGAGATCGGTTTGCCAGAAAAACAGTTGTTGCAATCGGCTGCTTTAATATATTTGTCTCCCATCGCATTTTTGTTTTTAGGGGCACTCTTGGGGCATTTCTGGCTTCAACCAATGCTAGGTTCTGGTGAACTGGCGGTCATAGCAGCATCAGTGTTGTTTGCATGGGTAGGAACCCTTTGCGCTAAGTATTGGACCGGGAAACTAGAGCGAGAATCTGAGGATAAAGTGTCCCTAATTCGCGTGCTAGGGAGTCCTTTGACAGGAATTGCTACATTTCCTGATAGCGACAAGCCCTGAAATTGGGTAGAATCTGCCAACTTGATCGAAATACCAACAAATGAACGGTATTTCTCCCATCCATTTTTGTAAGAGTTTAGTCACACCAACCTATGAAGCACATTCGTAATTTTTCGATAATCGCCCATATCGACCACGGTAAGTCGACCCTTTCAGACCGCTTAATCCAAGTTTGTGGTGGACTCAGTGATCGTGAGATGGAAGCTCAGGTTCTTGATTCCATGGATTTAGAGCGAGAGCGTGGCATCACCATCAAATCTCAGAGTGTGACGCTAAACTACACCGCAAATGATGGTGAAACCTACCAACTTAATTTCATCGATACCCCCGGACACGTAGATTTTGCCT
Source organism: Vibrio sp. vnigr-6D03 (assembly GCF_002835515.1). Lineage (NCBI taxonomy): Bacteria > Pseudomonadati > Pseudomonadota > Gammaproteobacteria > Vibrionales > Vibrionaceae > Vibrio > Vibrio sp. vnigr-6D03. The sequence goes on along the minus strand of NZ_PIZL01000015.1, from coordinate 197,483 downwards.
ACGAAGTTTCCCGTTCATTAGCCGCTTGTGAAGGTGCGCTATTGGTAGTCGATGCCGGGCAGGGCGTAGAAGCTCAAACCCTAGCAAACTGTTACACAGCCATTGAGATGGATTTGGAAGTTGTGCCAATCTTGAATAAGATTGACCTTCCTGCAGCGGATCCAGAACGTGTGTCTGAAGAAATTGAAGAAATCGTCGGCATTGACGCTATGGAAGCGACACGTTGTAGCGCCAAAACGGGTATTGGTGTTGACGATGTTCTGGAAAACATTGTCGCTTCAATCCCTGCACCAGAAGGTGATCCGGACGCGCCACTGCAAGCTCTTATTATTGATTCTTGGTTTGATAACTACCTTGGTGTCGTTTCTTTGGTTCGTATTAAAAACGGCGAGCTCAAGAAAAATGACAAAATCAAAGTAATGAGTACAGGACAGATTTGGGGTGTAGATCGTCTAGGTATCTTTACACCAAAGCAAGTCGACACAGATGTTCTTAGAACCGGTGAAGTAGGCTGGGTTGTTTGTGGAATTAAAGACATTCTCGGTGCACCTGTAGGTGATACGCTAACACTGGCAAAGCATGGCTCTGAAGTCGCGCTTCCTGGCTTTAAGAAAGTTAAGCCTCAGGTTTACGCTGGCTTATTCCCAGTATCATCAGACGACTATGAAAACTTCCGTGATGCGTTAGGAAAGCTGAGCCTAAACGATGCATCATTATTCTATGAGCCAGAGAATTCAGCAGCACTTGGCTTTGGTTTCCGTTGTGGCTTCCTTGGCATGCTGCACATGGAAATCATTCAAGAGCGTTTAGAGCGCGAATACGATCTGGATCTGATCACGACCGCACCGACAGTAGTTTATGAAGTCGAAAAGACGGATAAAACGATGCTTTATGTCGATAGCCCGGCTAAGTTACCTGCGATCAATGATATCGAAGAAATTCGTGAGCCAATCGCGCGCTGTAACATTTTGGTTCCAGCAGACTACTTGGGTAACGTGATTACGCTGTGTGTTGAAAAGCGTGGTACTCAGGTAGATATGGTTTACCACGGTAACCAAGTCGCCGTAACTTACGATATTCCGATGGCAGAAGTGGTTCTTGATTTCTTTGACCGTCTTAAATCAACCTCTCGTGGTTATGCTTCACTTGATTACAACTTCCAACGCTTTGAACCATCGAACATGGTACGTGTTGACGTTCTTCTGAATGGTGACAAAGTGGATGCGTTGGCAATGATCACGCATCAGGCTCATTCACAGACACGTGGTCGTCAGCTTGTAGAGAAAATGAAAGAATTCATTCCTCGTCAAATGTTTGATATCGCTATTCAGGCAGCGATTGGTAACCATATCATCGCGCGCTCAACAGTGAAGCAGCTTCGTAAGAACGTTATCGCAAAATGTTACGGTGGCGACGTGAGCCGTAAGAAGAAACTTCTGAAGAAGCAGAAAGAAGGTAAGAAGCGCATGAAGCAAATTGGTAATGTTGAACTTCCACAAGAAGCATTCCTTGCCATTCTTCATGTAGGAAAAGATTAAACTTTTTCGTACTTTTACACTCAAACAAAGACTTAGGCAGAAAGGGTATCGGATACCCTTTCTTCTTTTTCACTAGAGAATACGAAGGGAAGTAAATGGCAAATACATTTTCACTCATACTTGTGATGGTTACATTAGTGACAGGCATTGTATGGGCGCTTGAAAAGCTGGTCTTGGCAAAAAAGCGTCAAGAAAAACTGGGTGCGATTGAAGGTCAGACTAACGAAGGTCTTGATGCCTCTTTACAAGCGAAAGTGGCTGCCCAACCTTGGTGGGTAGAAAACAGTGTCTCTATCTTCCCAGTGATTGCCTTTGTTTTGGTTCTGCGTTCTTTTATTTATGAACCGTTTCAAATCCCATCAGGTTCAATGATGCCGACGTTACTCGTGGGTGATTTCATTTTGGTTGAGAAATACGCTTACGGACTGAAAGATCCTGTATGGCGTACTCAATTGGTTGAAACTGGTAAACCTGAGCGCGGTGACATTGTGGTGTTTAAATTCCCGCCTAATCCAGGTATTGATTACATCAAACGTGTAGTTGGTCTGCCGGGTGATGTGGTTCGTTACAGCGAAAAGAAAGAACTGTGCGTGCAGCGTCAAGGGGAAGCCAGTTGCGAGGCGATTGAAACCTCTAATGTGACAGAAAGTATTTTTCAAGATGAACGAATCGGTATTCCGATGATTCAGATTGATGAGAAATTGGGTGAAGAAACTCACCAAATTTTGGTGCATCCATTAACTCGTGATGACGTGAGAGCTTATCAGCCACGTCCAGGTGTTCGTGAGTGGGTAGTACCACAAGGTCAGTATTTTGTTATGGGCGATAACCGTGACAATAGTGCTGACAGCCGTTTTTGGGGCTTTGTCCCTGAAGGCAATTTAGTAGGCAAAGCGGTCGGAATTTGGATTAGCTTTGAATTTGAACGAGATCAAGACAGCGCATTGCCGTCTTGGATTCCAACTGGTGTGAGGTTTAACCGCATCGGTGGCATACATTAATAGAGAGAGTATGAATACTCCTATCAGTAAATTAGAAAAACAGCTCGGCTATCAATTTAATGATGCTGGGCTGATCCATTTGGCGCTGACCCATCGTAGCGCCAATGGTAAACATAATGAGCGTCTTGAATTTCTGGGCGATTCAATTTTAAGTTTTGTCATTGCTGATGATTTGTATCACCGCTTCCCGAAAGTGAACGAAGGTGATATGAGCCGCATGCGTGCAACATTAGTTCGTGGCAATACCCTTGCTGAACTAGGTCGTGAATTCGACTTGGGAGAGTACTTAAAATTAGGTCCAGGTGAGCTGAAAAGTGGCGGGTTCCGTCGAGACTCCATTCTTGCAGATGCCGTAGAAGCCATCATTGGCGCGGTTTACCTTGACAGTGATCTCGAGATGGTTCGCAAGGTTGTTCTGAGCTGGTACCACTCAAGATTGGTCGCCATTCAGCCAGGTGTCTCGCAAAAAGATCCTAAAACACGGTTACAAGAATTCCTACAGGGGAGAAGAAAACCTCTTCCTGCGTATTCTGTGACTAAAATTAAAGGTGAAGCACACAACCAAGAATTTACGGTGGCGTGTGAAATTGCAGGACTGGATGAGCCTGTTATCGGCAAAGGTACAAGTCGACGCAAAGCGGAGCAAGCAGCGGCTGAATTAGCATTAGGACTACTCACCAATGTCTGATGAAAAAGAATTTGATTTGGACGCGTATTTCGAATCTGAGAAGCAGGAATCGTCGGCTGAAAACCAACATTGCGGGTTTATCGCGATTGTTGGTCGCCCAAATGTGGGCAAATCAACATTGCTCAACCAATTGTTGGGACAGAAGATTTCTATTACCTCTCGTAAGCCGCAAACGACGCGCCATCGCATAATGGGTGTGGATACGGAAGGTGACTATCAAGCCATTTTTGTTGATACGCCAGGGCTTCATATTGAAGAAAAACGTGCTATCAACAGGTTGATGAACCGAGCAGCTAACAGCTCATTGAGCGATGTTAATCTGGTATTCTTTTTGGTTGATGGTACACACTGGACGAGCGACGATGAGATGGTGTTCACCAAGCTCAACAAGTCGAACTTCCCTGTTGTGTTGTGTGTTAACAAAGTCGATAACGTAAAAGATCGCAACGAAGTGATGCTTCATATGCAGTCTTTGTCGGAAAAAATGGACTTTGTGGACGTCGTACCTATTTCGGCTAAGCACGACAAAAACATTGATGTGCTGCGTAAGCATGTGCGAGAGCATTTGCCAAAAGCGACTCACCATTTCCCAGAAGAGTACGTCACCGATCGCTCTCAACGCTTTATGGCGTCGGAAATTGTCCGTGAGAAACTCATGCGTTTCACTGGTGAAGAATTGCCTTACTCGGTAACTGTTGAGATCGAGCGATTTGATTACAACCCTGAAACCGATGGTTTCCACATCAATGCGCTGATCTTAGTTGAACGCACTGGTCAGAAAAAAATGGTGATCGGGAAAGGTGGCGAGAAAATCAAAACCATTGGTCGAGAAGCCCGCCTTGATATGGAAGAGCTTTTTGAGCGTAAGGTTTACCTAGAAACGTGGGTGAAAGTGAAATCTGGTTGGGCTGATGACGAGCGTGCTCTCCGAAGCCTCGGTTACATTGATGACCTTTAGAGCGAAATTGGTGTAAGTTAGAAGGGAGTGTAATGCTCCCTTTTTTGTGCCTGCTATACGAGCTTTATGTTTGCTGATATAACGCACAATTTTTTGTCCAAGGTTAATTAATACTGTTCAAGGTTACTTAAGAGAGTCGTGTATGTCTGATGGGTTACAGCGGTGCTTTGTTTTGCATCGTCGACCATACAGTGAAACCAGCCTGATTTTGGATGTGTTCAGTGAAGAGCATGGTCGAATGTCAGTTATGGCAAAAGGCGCGAGAAGCAAACGTTCCAACCTAAAAGGTGCATTACAGCCGTTTACGCCACTTTTGATGAAGTGGTCTGGCAAAGGAAGTATGCGGACATTGCGCCAAGCCGAGCCTATAAGCCTTGGGCTTCCTCTCTCAGGTATACACCTTTATTCTGCAATGTATGTAAATGAGTTGATTGGGCGAGTTTTGGAAAGCGAAACGCCTTACCCTGCATTATTCCACGACTATTTACTCGCTTTGACCGAACTGGCGCAAGCCGATAACCCCGAGCCAGCATTGCGGCGATTTGAGCTCGCTTTGCTGTCATCCTTGGGTTACGGCGTAGATTTTATGCATTGCGCGGGAACTGGGGAAATGGTCGAGCCAGAAATGACTTACCGTTACCGAGAGCAAAAAGGTTTCATTGCCAGTGTGAGGCGAGACAATCTGACATTCATGGGAAATGAGTTAATTGCAATTAGTGAGCGGCGCTTTACAACCAAAGAACAACTTAAAGCAGCAAAACGCTTTACACGTATAGCACTAAAGCCTTATCTTGGCGGCAAACCACTAAAAAGTAGGGAACTGTTTCTCCCAAGAACAGGCTTTCCCGGAGCACGGAGTATTGAAAAATGAGCTCAATTCTACTCGGGGTAAACATTGATCATATCGCCACTTTGCGTAATGCACGTGGAACCAAATATCCAGATCCAGTGCACGCAGCAGAAATTGCAGAACGTGCTGGCGCCGATGGCATTACCATTCACCTTCGTGAAGATCGCCGTCATATTGTAGATCGTGATGTTAGGATTCTACGTGAAACGCTTCAAACCAGAATGAATCTGGAAATGGCGGTAACAGATGAAATGGTCGAAATTGCGTTGCAAACGAAACCTGAATACGTTTGCCTAGTACCTGAAAAACGCGAAGAGTTGACAACGGAAGGCGGTTTAGACGTGGTCGGTCAGCTGGAAAAAGTAAAAGCCGCGACGCAAAAATTGACGGAAGCGGGCATTAAAGTGTCTTTATTCATTGACGCTGATCGTGAGCAAATTGATGCATCAAAAGCATGTGGCGCACCTTACATTGAGCTTCACACTGGTCATTATGCCGATGCGACAACGGAATGCGAGCAAACCAACGAGCTGAAAAAGATCGCTGCTGGTGCAAGCTATGCCGACAGCATTGGTATTAAAGTCAACGCAGGGCATGGCTTGACGTACCACAACGTTGCGCCTATTGCGGCATTACCAGAAGTGTATGAACTTAACATCGGCCATTCCATAATGGGACGTGCGGTCTTTGATGGTTTGCATAAAGCGGTAGCCGATATGAAAGCGGTTATGCTTGAAGCTCGTCGTTAATTTCCATTTATAATGTCAGCCACTGTATTCAGCAGTGGCTGTTTGTTATTTCGCATTAGTGTTTAAGCGGAGAATTTATGGCTATCGTTGGATTAGGAACGGATATAGCGGAAATAGATCGCTTCGAAAAATCCTTATCCAAACTTGGAGAAGCATTTGCGAAACGCATTCTAACAGAGCCTGAGTTAGTCACGTTTCATGCGACGAAGCAGCAATCTCGCTTTCTCGCTAAGCGATTTGCCGCAAAAGAAGCGGCGTCAAAAGCATTGGGTACAGGAATTGCGAAGGGAGTGACCTTTCATGATTTTATTGTCTCTAATGACGCCAACGGAAAACCTGTACTTTCTCTTCATAATCAAGCGCTAGCATACGCAACGAGCGCAGGTGTGACCCACATCCATCTTTCTATTTCTGACGAACGTCATTATGCGGTTGCTACCGTAATCTTTGAGCGATAACTCAATCACTGTTCTACACTCATATTAGTGGTGACTCATGCAGTTGAGCCAAAATTAATACTATGAGATGGGTGTATGAGGTTAACAGGGATAAGTTTACTATTCACATTGCTTTCTTCTTCGGTTCTTGCTGAAGACTGGGATTTTTCAGGGTTCGGTAACGTTGGCTATAGCTACGATACCAGCGACAGCTTTGGCTATATGCGTGACCTTACGCAAAAAGCCGATCCCAATAGTGATGGGTCATTTCTACCGGATTCCAAAATCGGTGCTCAGATAAACTACAACATCAATTTTGAATGGGATGTGACTGCTCAGTATGTTATCGCAGAGAGGGCGGGGGATGAGTTGCTGGATGGCTTAGAGCTTGCCTTCTTAGCATATCGCCCAACGTCTGATTTCGACATTCGTGTTGGTCGATTGGGGTACAACGTATTTTGGTTCGCAGAAACCCGCCGTGTAGATTTCGGTCATCTCTGGGTGAGACTACCTCAAGAAATATACAGCTGGATCCCTTTGCAAAATATTGATGGAATCGATTTCACCTATCGTTTCTATGTCGACGATGTCAGTTTTTCTTCTGCTTTCCAATACGGTTCAACACAGGCGACAACCGATTTACATGAGGGCTATGAACCTAACCGATTCTATAGCAACAGTGCGCTTTCCTTGAGCTTAGTTGCGAATTGGGACGTGTGGCGAGCACGTGCTTCTTACGCGCAGTTACGGGTTGATTCAGATCTTCCTCCACAGATAGGGGACTTGAAAGGTGGTCTAGACAAAGTTGGCAACTCAGGATTAGGACCTATTAGTGATGAAGCCAACCTTCTGAATGAAAAAATGAGTGTGACTGGCGGTATGGTTAGATATGGTCAAATCGGGATCGAATACAATGACGGTACTTGGCATTTGTTGAGTGAACTTGTAAAGGTAAAAACTGATAAAGACTTGTTGCCTGAAGGGCAAGGGGGATATATCAGTCTTGGTCGTCGCTTCAATGAGTTTACGCCCTATATGATTCGCTCATGGTTTAATCCGGAAACCGACAAGTTGGAAGCTCAATACGATTGGAGCATTTTACCGGATCCCCAATTAGTGCAATTACAGCAAGGCGCAATCACATCAATTAACGCTACTTTGATTAATCAATCCATATGGTCTTTGGGTACACGTTGGGACATCAGCGAGCAGATAAGTCTTAAGGCACAAATTGATTGGGTGCATATTGAAGATACAGGTCATGGGCTTTGGGCGACAAATCTATTAGAACCTAAACCCGAAACAAGGGTACAGGTGTACTCATTATCAGCCAGTTTCCTCTTTTAGGTGATGAAATGAGATTACTGAGCTTAGCCTTATTGTTGATGAGCCCTTGTGTGTTTGCTGAACTTTACATTGTGGTCAGTGATCGCAGTGAGCTTGAAAGCATCACAAAAGAGCAAGTTGCTGGGCTGTATCTTGGACGAAGCAGAGGAAAGCTGAGCCGAAGGATCACGATTCTAGAGCGAAATGGAGAAGTGAGAGAGTCATTTTATGAAGAGATCAGCGATCTATCTTTGAGTCAGGTAAATGCACACTGGGCAAAATTAAAATTCTCAGGTCGAGTACGTGCGCCCTTGGTTATGAAAAGTGAAGAAGAGTTGATAGCGCGTCTATTACGGGATAAATCAGCTCTTGGATATGTTCGGAATAAACCCTCGCATTCAAAATTAAAAGTGATTTTAACGATCAATGATGATGAATAGACAAGCGCTCGCCAATCGGCTTTTAGTTACTGTGATTTTATTTTCGCTAATGTATTTAATACTGGCGGCAAGCTTCTTATCACTTTTTTATTTTGAGAGAGCGAGCTTGAACGTTAAAGGGATGGAAGAGAAATTAGTGCTCACGGTATCTAATTCTGCCTCCATCGCCCTTTATGTTGATAACCCAGAAATAGCTGACGAAGTGATGAGTTCATTGCTTCTTCATGACGAGTTTAATGGCGTGAAATTGAAGGGGTTAGATGGTGTTGAGTTTAGCCTTTCTAAGCTTGCAAGCAGTGATGAACAGTGGAAAAACTTGACTCGATTTCCCTTGGTATCCCCTGTCAAAGATGAAGTGATAGGGCATCTTCTTCTTGATGTTAACCAGAAATACTTGGATTCCGTAACGCAAGAGAAAGTGTTTATTCAGCTGGTGATGTTGGTCAGTCAGCTGTTGATGCTAATGGTGGTAACCGCGTTTGCTGTTCGTAAAGTCGTGGGTGCCCCTTTAAAGGAATTAGCTGAAAATCTATCTAAGGTGGAGCCTGGCCGGGACGACATGCTGCCATACAACAATGAAAACCGGGACAATGAAATCGGGTTAGTCACCGCAAGTGTTAACCGCTTTGTAGAGGCTTCGCACCAAGCCATCGAGACTGAACGAAATTTGCGAGCCACCATTGAGCGAATGGAACGTCACTACCGCCACATATTTGAAACAACGCAAGTGGGTATTCTTGTGTTAGACAAGAACGGTCACCTTATCCATAGCAATCCCACTCTGTTTGGTCGCCTGATAAAGGAAAGCTTCGAGCTAACAGCTATCTTAGAAACTCAGCCCTTCTTTGAGCATGTTTTCCAAAACCCAGAATTGGCGTGGCAAATGTCGGAACAAACTATTTCAAGTGGGGATGTAGCGGCAGGCGACCTGCGTATCAATAAAAAATACAACAATGAACAATGGGTACATTTACTGCTGTCTGCCCACAAGGATGAACACAGCGGTGAATGGATAATTGAAGGAATCATGTACGACATAACCGTTCGAGTGCAAAAAGAGCGAGATACCATGTTACTCGCCTTAGAAGATAACCTTACGGGGCTAAAAAATCGTCGTGGTTGTGAGCGCTTCTTTGCTCGATTGGTCAGCCAAAAAGAGGCGGGTTACATCGCGACAATGATGGTGGACTTAGATGGGTTTAAAGACGTCAACGATACGCATGGCCACGCCGCAGGTGATGAGGTACTTTGCACTATTGCACGGCGACTAAAGCGAGTTGCGAGGGGACGACAGGATGTAATAGGCAGATTGGGAGGGGACGAGTTGCTCGTTATTTTAGCGTTAGAGCAAATGACCCCAGATGTGCTGACCGACATCGCTGAACAGATTGTTGAAATTTGTGCTCTACCTATAGAGTTGCCCTCTCGCACTTCCGTGAATATAGGAGGAAGTGTCGGAGTCTCGTATGCTCGCTTAGCGGACATCGAATTCGACGTATTGCTTCAGCAGGCGGACGAGGCAATGTATCACGTGAAGCAAAACGGTAAGAATGGGTACGCTTTCTATAGCCCCGAATTACGCCGAGCATAACGTAAAGTTTGGTTATGCTCGGGTAATGCTGTAATCAAATCAGTCACTAAAGCCAACTACGCTATTGTACGCCTAATTGACATAATGCTGTGCGCTAGCAATGACTTTTTCCATCTCATCTTGAAGTTCAAACAGTTCTGGTTCAACGGTTTCTATGTCTGAGCCGGATCTCAATGCTTTTTCTATTTCAGCACAGACTTTTTTGAGCCTTGGTACGCCACTGTACGAACAACTGCCATGGAGTTTATGAATGTGATGAATCAGTTGTTCATTATCTTGCTCGTCACCATTAATGACGCCTTCAACAAATTGATCCACTTCTTTAATGTAATCGACCAGCATTTGCAGCATCTCTCTAGCTAAGTCTTCTTTGTTTGCCGCTTGCTTCAGTGCAAGGTTCCAATCAATGATGACCGTACTGTTTCTTTCGTCGGCAGAGTTATCTGGCTGAACTTGCTCGCTAATTTCCAATTTATCGACTTGGTTTTCGTCAGTGTGGGGGCTCCAATGCACCAGCACTTGCTGAAGAATATGCTCTTCGATTGGCTTGGTTAAATAGTCGTCCATTCCGGCTTTTAGAAGGCGATCTCGCTCTCCAGCCATGGCGTGGGCGGTTACAGCAATGACAGGTGTATGAGAGTTAAGCTTGGTTTTCTTTACTTCCAGACACGCCATCACTCCGTCCATTTTTGGCATTTGGATGTCCATCAAGACAATATCAAACGCTTGTTGTTGTGCAGCAGCCACGGCTTGTTCGCCATTGCTACACGTTACTACATGGTCCACTCTTTCTTTTAGCAATGCTGCAATGAGTTTAAGGTTGGCTGGGTTATCGTCCACCGCCATGATTTTAAGCGGAAGCTTTTGCTGATGATCGACTGAATCAATAATAGGAAGAGCCAACTCTTGAGAAGAATGGTACTGAGTGAGTGCTTGCAATAACTTACGTCGTGATAGGGGTTTGGTTATGCACTGTACGTGGTGCTCAGTAACCAATTGTTCTGAGAGCGCCAACTCGGTACTTGGCAAACCTAGTATTATGTTGTTCGCAATTTCACGAGCCCTTTCTACCCAATGCTCAACAGAAGTTATGTCGCATTTTTGGTTTGGTGGCAGGTTTAGCAACACGAACTCATGGCTTTCTATGTGCTCTGGCATACTGGAACGGTAAGTGACCAGCAGCCCTTCGTTGATGAGCTGCTGTTGAATTACGGAAGCTGCTTGCATGTTTGGTTCAATCAGTAAGAGCTTTTTGCCTTTGAGTACTTGCGTGTCTATATCGCTAGCAACAGGCATATCACTGGTGGCTAAACGCAAAGTAAACCAGAATGTCGAACCTTGGTGCAGTCGACTTGTTAGGCTGACTTCCCCACCCATTTGACCTACTAACTTCTGAGTGATAACTAGACCCAGCCCCGTTCCGCCATATCGGCGAGAGATACTGGCATCGGCTTGGCTGAATGCTTGGAATAGCTGCGCTTGTTGACGTTCAGAAATCCCAATACCCGTATCGCGCACCATGAATTGGAGTTCTATGAAGTCCTCTTTGAACGTGCGTAGCTCGACGCTGATATCGATATTACCGCGCTCGGTAAATTTGATTGAGTTACCCACAAGGTTGGTCAGTACTTGCTGAATTCGCAACGGATCGCCTACGACACCTGCAGGAATCTTAGGATCAATCTTAAGTGTCAATTCCAGCCCTTTCTCATGAGCGCTGGTGGCTTGTAAGCTCGCGACCTCTTCAAGGCATTCTTGGAAATCGAATGGAATATTTTCTAGCGCCAACTTCCCTGCTTCAAGTTTCGAGAAATCGAGAATGTCATTGATGATACTCAGTAAGTTGTTGGCACTGCGCTCAATCGTTTGGAGGTAGTCCTGCTGGCTAGAGGATAAGCGAGTTTTTAGCATTTGTCTGGTAAACCCAATCACACCATTTAAAGGGGTTCTGAGCTCGTGGGACATATTCGCTAAGAATTCGGATTTAACTCGTGCGGCTTCCTGCGCTCGTTTTTTCGCAATATCCAACTCAACATTCTGAATCTCAAGCTGTTCAAGCGTTTCACGCAGATCCGACGTTGCCTGATCGATACTGTGTTGCATTTCAACATGGTATTCAGACAGCGACATCGCCATCGCGTTGATGCCGTTTTTTAAGGCGTCTAATTCACCATGCATTTTCCCTTCGATTCGCACATCTAAGTGACCGCGTCGAATTCGATCCACCATGTTCTTCATATGGGTGATAGGCAAGGTCACATCTCGCATTAAGCGGTAAGCAAAAAGAGCCGACAGACCTAACCCCAAAACTAACACCAATAACGCGGCAAAAATTTCTTGGTATTGCTGTAATCGAACCGCAGATAAGTCGAGTTCAATCGCGATATAGCCCAACGCTTGGTTAAGCTCGGTTTGAGGTCCATTGGAATCGGCGTATTTTCCTTCTGCCAGAATAGGTGTGCGTATAACCAAGTCGGTGTCGACCAAATCAATCGTGCTGAGTAATGGTATGGGCTGATCTTTTGGAAACGTTAACGACTCGAAATCTGGGTGGAAATTAGATGTTACAAACAAATCATGATCGGATGTGAAAACGGCAATACTTCGAACGATGTCGGAATTCTTTCGATGGGCGTAGCTTATTAATCGACGAACGGCCTCTCGACTGCGCTGATCCATGCCGATTTCACTGGCGATAGCGATAGGTTCAATAATGCTTTTACCAGTTGAAATCAGTTGTGATTCAAGGTCGTTATAGCGATTGGACGTAAAGAAGGCGCTCAGCAATAGACCGACAATAAGAGTTGGGGCTAAGGTGAGGGTAATTACGCGTGCTCTTAAGCCGTATCGTGTCATGTTCTCATTACTGTCTGGATATGGGAAAATAGAAGCTAATGGCTCAAGCTTTCTTACATTACGTAAGACCAGTTAAGCTATACAACCCATTATAAACGAAGAAACGGTTAGCTTAATCAAGTCTGCCGAATTCGACAATCTCTGAGGGGGGAAATAGTGACCCTGAATGAGAAAACACTGAAGCAAAATAGGCAATTAAAGTATGGCGCGTTTTTATCAGCCAAAGAAAAAATCATCTGTTGAAACTAAGCATCAGGTTTTCAACATCGAAAAGCTCGACCATCATGGAGCGGGCATTGCTTATCATAACAAGCGACCTGTATTTATTGATGGTGCGTTGCCAGGTGAATCGGTTGTGGGCCAGTTTACCGAGCAAAAAAGTAAATTTTCACGCGCAAAACTCATCAAGATAAAGAAAGACAGCTCAGTACGAGTCAGCCCGTTTTGCAAACACTATGAGTCATGTGGTGGCTGTAACCTTCAGCATTTGGAGCAAACGGCTCAAGTCGAACACAAAAATCAGACACTACAACAGCTGATGAAAAAGTTTTCAGGCAGTGAGCTCGCCCTTGAAAAAGAAGTAACAGGCGTAAGTGTGGGTTACCGCCGCCGCGCTCGAATTAGTGTGCAGGTAGATAAAAAAACGCGTGAGCTGAATTTTGGCTTTCGTGAAAAAATGAGTAAGCGCATTGCGAATGTTGATAGCTGCGCTGTGCTTGCCCCAGAACTAGAAGCGCTATTGGTGCCCACAAAAAACTTACTTAGTTCTTTTTCTCGAAAGGAAAGCATTGGGCATGTTGAACTCGTAAAAGCAGACAACACACTAGTATTTTTGCTTCGCCATACTTCTGAATTGAGTGACAAAGACCAGAAACAGTTGATGGCATTTGCAGAAGAGCACGCTCTGACCCTATATCTAATGCCAGCAGCAGATGTGTTGAACAAAGTATCTGGCGTGCAGCCTTTCTATAAAGAAGTTGGGGTTGAGTTGCCGTTTGAGCCAACAAATTTCATTCAAGTGAATGCTCAAGTGAACGAAAAAATGGTGGCTCAAGCCTTAACATGGTTGAACACAAAAGCTGATGAACGTGTGTTGGACCTATTTTGTGGGCTTGGTAATTTCAGTTTACCGCTAGCGAAACAAGCAGGCTCTGTCATTGGCGTGGAAGGTATTCAAGATATGGTGGATGTTGCTACAAACAATGCGATCTTAAACCAGCTCAGCAATGTCCAATTTTATCAAGCTAACTTAGAAGAAGACATGTCCAAAGCGCCATGGGCAAGCAAGCGATTTGATAAAATACTGCTCGATCCCGCACGCGCAGGTGCGGCAGGTATTGTCGACCAACTTTCGCGATTAGGAGCAAAAGCGGTCGTGTATGTTTCTTGTAATCCTGCTACGCTTGCACGTGACAGTCAGAGCTTACTTGAACAAGGCTACAAACTTAAAAAAATCGGGATGCTTGATATGTTTCCCCATACCAGCCATTTAGAAAGCATGGCGCTATTTGAAAAAGATTAACTTCACGCATACTAGGTCAACAAACCCTAATATCTGTCAAAGCACGGTAATGTTCCGCCGCTTGGGTATTTTGCTGGAGAATCGACAGGTGACTCACCTGTATGTCTGTTGCTAGATAGGAAAGAAACATGGTCGCTGTACGCGGTGCGCATTTAAATACTGAAGAATTTGAATTAGACAGTTGGATAGCCAGCTTAAAACAAGATGAAAAAACCAGCCATAAGTTGCTGGCGGTTTATCGTCACTGTGAAGAGCTTCTCGGTGATGAACCTCAAGCGCAACTTTTACTGTGGCGCGGTCGAGAAATGATCGAAATTCTCATCACATTGTCTATGGATGCGCCGACGCTTATTTCTGCTCAACTATTCCCCGTGGTCACATCCGGCTTTTATGACCGCGAAGAGTTAACCGAAAAATATGGCAAAGAGACATTAAAGCTTATCGATGGTGTCGAAGAAATGGCGGCAATCGGTCAACTCAATGTCACACTGGATGGCTCGGCAGCATCTGGGCAAGTTGATAACGTACGACGAATGCTTCTCGCAATGGTGGACGACTTCAGATGCGTCGTCATTAAGCTATCTGAGCGGATTTGTAATTTACGCGAAGTGAAAGACGAGCCTGATGAAGTGCGTCAAGCAGCAGCCAAAGAGTGCGCCAACATATACGCGCCCTTGGCCAACCGCTTGGGTATTGGCCAGCTAAAGTGGGAAATTGAAGATTACGCTTTTCGCTATAAGCATTCTAAAACCTACAAACAAATTGCTAAACAACTGTCTGAAAGACGTATTGTTCGTGAGCAATACATCGAAGACTTTGTCACGGATCTGTCCAAAGAGATGAAGGTCTGCAATATCAATGCAGAGGTCAGCGGTCGCCCTAAGCATATTTACAGTATTTGGCGAAAAATGCAGAAAAAGAGCTTGGCATTTGATGAGCTGTTTGATGTTCGAGCAGTACGAATTATTGCCGACAAACTGCAAGACTGTTATGCCGCCTTAGGTGTCGTGCACACTAAATACAAACACTTGCCGAGTGAATTTGATGACTACGTTGCTAACCCGAAACCGAATGGTTACCAATCCATTCACACGGTGATTTTGGGACCAGAAGGCAAAACCATCGAGATCCAAATCCGAACCAAGCAAATGCATGAAGATTCGGAGCTTGGAGTTGCGGCGCACTGGAAATACAAAGAAGGCGCGTCCAGCGGTCGTAGTGGTTATGATGAGAAGATCACATGGCTACGTAAGCTTCTGGATTGGCAGGAAGAAATGTCTGATTCCGGTGAAATGCTGGATGAATTACGAAGCCAGGTCTTTGATGACCGCGTTTATGCCTTTACCCCACGAGGTGATGTGGTCGATTTGCCGATGGGCGCAACGCCACTTGATTTTGCTTATCACATTCACTCAGAAGTCGGGCATCGTTGTATCGGCGCAAAGGTGGCGGGGCGAATTGTGCCATTTACGCACAAACTTACCATGGGTGACCAAGTTGAAATCATCACCTCAAAGGAGCCAAATCCGTCTCGTGACTGGTTAAACCCTTCACTAGGATTCGTGCACTCTGGTCGAGCACGCGCCAAAATTAATGCATGGTTCCGCAAGCAAAGCCGAGAGAAAAACCTCGAAGCAGGGCGTGAAATATTGGAAACCGAATTAGCGAAAATCGGTGCATCCCTAAAAGATGCCGACCAATATGCACTGAAACGATTCAATGTGAATACGCCAGACGAACTCTATGCCGGTATCGGCAGTGGTGATTTGAGAATTAATCAAATCGTCAATCACATCAATGCATTGGTGAACAAACCCACCGCTGAAGAAGAAGACCAACAAGCGCTAGAACGCCTTCAGGAAAAAGAGAACAAAGCCCCAGCTCAAAGCCGCCCGAAAAAGGACGCAGTGGTTGTTGAAGGTGTGGACAACTTAATGACGCACTTAGCGCGTTGCTGCCAGCCCATACCGGGCGATGAAATCTCAGGTTACATCACTCAAGGGCGTGGTATTTCTGTTCACCGAAGCGACTGTGAACAGCTTGAGGAGCTAAGGCACCACGCGCCAGAGCGTATCATTGATACCGTCTGGGGAAGTGGTTTCGTCGGTTCCTACATCATTACAGTTCGGGTTGAAGGTCTAGAGCGAGGCGGCTTGCTAAAAGACATCACCACCTTGTTTGCCAACGAGAAAATCAAAGTCACCAGCATGAAAAGCCGGACGGATTACAAAAAGCAAATGTCGATAATGGATTTCGATTTAGAAGTCACTAATGTGGAAATATTTACGCGGGTGACGAAGCGAGTTGAGCAGATCAAGGATGTGATGTCGGTGAAACGTCTCGGCTAATTTTTACGTCGTATTTGGCTTTCTAACTGCGTTGGTTTCACTTGTTTCGCTCCATCACATAGGCGAGCTATGTTCAGGAGACTTACAAGATTACCGCCTTGTTAGAAGAACCAACTACTTAGTAAAAATGAAAGTAGTCTTTCTCTAAAGTACGGGAAGAATGAAAAATAAAGGTGAGTGGTTATGCTACTCACCTTTTTTTGTTCAATTATTTACTAGTTTAGAAAGTTTAAATTTAAAGGGTAGAGAAATGAGTCATCCAATTGAACAGCTTAAGCAAATTATGGAACAACTAAGAGATCCTGATGGGGGCTGTCCTTGGGACTTGAAGCAGGACTTTGACACTATTGTGCCTCACACCATTGAAGAAACGTACGAAGTGGTGGATGCCATTCATAAGCGTGATTGGAGCAACTTGAAAGAAGAGTTGGGTGATTTGCTGTTTCAGGTCATCTTCTACAGTCAATTGGCAAAAGAGCAAGATTTGTTCGATTTTGATGATGTCGTAGAAGGTGTGAATGAAAAACTGACTCGACGTCATCCACATGTTTTTTCAGATGCAGAATTTGCCAGCGACGCTGAAATCAATGCGAATTGGGAGCAAGAGAAAGCCAAGGAAAAAGCGGAGAAAGGCATCTCTGAAGAAAGCATTCTCGACGCTGTGCCTTCGTCTTTACCCGCGATGTCCCGTGCAAACAAAATTCAGAAAAAATGCGCCCAATACGGATTTGACTGGAAAACGTTAGGTCCCGTCGTTGATAAGGTTCAAGAAGAAATCTATGAGGTCATGGAAGAAGCGCTGCAAGTCACGCCTGATCAAAATTTAGTGGAAGAGGAATTGGGTGACTTACTCTTTGCTGTAGTCAATTTCTCTCGTCATTTGAACGCAAACCCTGAATCTGCGCTCAGCAAAGCCAACACTAAATTTGAACGCCGCTTCAGGCTGGTGGAAGAGAAAGTACGAGCGGAAGGTAAGGTCCTTGGAGAGTGTTCTCTTGACGAACTCGATACGCTTTGGGACGAAGTTAAAGTGGATGAAAAAAGAAAAAGCGGATAATTCACTGGTTCTACCAATACTGAAAAACACGAATTTCTTTTGCAGTAGCACGTAAAGTTATCTAACGTATTGAAGTTTGCTGATTTGATTTGAAGCAAAAAATAAAAATATTGAGTGTGATAAGTTTCACGTTGTGGCGGTAACGGCCTTCTGGTATATTTGCATCCCGTCCAGAAGAATTCCATTTCCCTCATTCAACCAATTTCAGGTTAAACATGACGACAAATTACATTTTTGTTACTGGTGGGGTTGTATCCTCTCTAGGTAAAGGTATTGCAGCAGCTTCTTTGGCCGCTATTCTTGAAGCTCGTGGTCTTAAAGTGACTATGATGAAGCTTGACCCTTACATCAACGTTGATCCAGGCACAATGAGCCCTACTCAGCATGGTGAAGTGTTCGTCACGGAAGATGGCGCAGAGACAGACCTAGACCTTGGTCACTATGAGCGTTTCATTCGCACCAAGATGACTAAGCGTAACAATTTTACTGCAGGTCGTGTTTATGCAGATGTTCTACGTAAAGAACGTCGCGGCGATTACTTGGGTGCAACGATTCAGGTTATCCCTCACATCACCAACTCAATCAAAGACCGCGTAATTGCAGGTTCTGAAGGTCACGATGTGGCTATCGTTGAAGTGGGTGGCACAGTAGGCGATATTGAATCTCTACCGTTTATGGAAGCCATTCGTCAGCTAGCTGTGGAATTAGGTCGTGAGCGTGCAATGTTTATGCACCTGACTCTTGTACCATACCTTGCAGCAGCGGGCGAAGTGAAAACCAAACCGACTCAGCATTCTGTTAAAGAGCTGCTGTCTATCGGTATCCAGCCAGACATTCTTGTTTGCCGTAGTGATCGTATCATTCCTGCAAACGAGCGTAAGAAGATTGCCCTTTTCTGTAATGTGTCGGAAAAAGCGGTTATCTCGATGAAAGACGTAGATTCTATCTACAAGATTCCTCAGTTAATTAAAGCTCAAGGTCTTGATGATCTTGTGTGTACTCGTTTTGGCATAGATGCTCCAGAAGCGGATTTGTCTGAATGGGAACAGGTTATTTACGAAGAAGCGAACCCAACTGCAGAAGTTACTATCGGCATGGTGGGTAAGTACATCGAACTTCCTGATGCCTACAAATCGGTGAACGAAGCGCTGAAACACGCAGGTCTTAAGAATCGCCTAAGCGTGAAAATCAAATACGTCGACTCTCAAGACGTCGAAACCAAAGGTGAAGAAGCGCTTGAAGGTTTGGATGCTATCTTGGTTCCTGGTGGATTTGGCGATCGTGGCATCGAAGGCAAAATCCGTGCAGCGCAGTATGCACGTGAAAACAACGTACCTTACCTAGGTATTTGTTTGGGTATGCAAGTCGCATTGATCGAATACGCGCGTAATGTCGTGGGTATGGAAGGTGCGCATTCAACAGAATTTAACAAAGAGACACAGTACCCTGTGGTAGGTTTGATCACTGAGTGGGTTGACGGTGAAGGTAAAGTTGAAGAACGTACCGAAACTTCAGATCTTGGTGGTACTATGCGTCTTGGTTCACAGCTATGTCACTTAGCGAAAGGGACAAAAGCACGTGAAATGTACGGTAGCGCAACGATTCATGAGCGTCATCGTCACCGTTATGAAGTGAACAACAATCTTCGTCCACAAATCGAAAAAGCAGGTCTAAAAGTATCTGGTTTGTCAGCAGACAAGAAACTGGTCGAAGTGATTGAGAACCCAGCTCACCCATGGTTTGTAGCGGCTCAATTCCACCCAGAGTTCACTTCAACACCTCGCGATGGTCACCCACTATTCGCAGGTTTCGTAAAAGCGGCTGGTGAATTCCAGCGTGACGAATTAGAGAAGTAAAAGGATACGGGTAGTCGCGAACGCAGTGCGGCTACCCTTTAAATTTGACATTTATATTTGAACGAGAGGAAACATTAATGTCTAAGATCGTTAAAGTTCTAGGTCGTGAAATCATCGACTCACGTGGTAACCCAACTGTAGAAGCTGAAGTACACCTAGAAGGCGGTTTCGTAGGTATGGCGGCTGCACCATCAGGCGCATCTACTGGTTCTCGCGAAGCTCTTGAGCTGCGTGACGGTGACAAAGCACGTTTCCTAGGTAAAGGTGTTCTTAAAGCAGTTGACGCTGTAAACGGCCCAATCGCTGAAGCTCTAGTGGGCAAAGACGCGAAAGCTCAAGCTGACGTTGACGGCATCATGATCGACCTAGACGGAACAGAGAACAAATCTCAGTTCGGTGCTAACGCTATCCTAGCGGTTTCTCTAGCGAATGCTAAAGCAGCAGCTGCAGCGAAAGGCATGCCTTTGTTCGAGCACATTGCTGAGCTTAACGGCACTCCTGGTCAATTCTCTATGCCTCTACCAATGATGAACATCATCAACGGTGGTGAGCACGCAGATAACAACGTTGACATCCAAGAGTTCATGATCCAGCCAGTTGGTGCTAAGACTCTTAAAGAAGCGCTACGTGTAGGTGCTGAAGTATTCCACAACCTTGCTAAAGTTCTTAAGTCTAAAGGCTACAGCACTGCAGTTGGTGATGAAGGTGGTTTCGCTCCTAACCTTAAGTCTAACGCTGAAGCACTAGAAGTTATCGCAGAAGCTGTTGCTAATGCTGGTTACGAGCTAGGTAAAGACGTAACTCTAGCTATGGACTGTGCTGCATCTGAGTTCTTCGACAAAGACGCTGGCATCTACAACATGAAAGGCGAAGGTAAGACTTTCTCTTCTGAAGAGTTCAACCACTACCTAGCTGAGCTAGCTAACCAATTCCCAATCGTTTCTATCGAAGACGGTCTTGACGAGTCTGATTGGGCTGGCTTCAAGCACCAAACTGAACTACTAGGTGACAAGCTTCAACTAGTAGGTGACGATCTGTTCGTTACTAACACTAAGATCCTAGCGGAAGGTATCGAGAAAGGCGTTGCTAACTCTATCCTTATCAAGTTCAACCAAATCGGTTCTCTAACTGAGACTCTAGCTGCAATCAAGATGGCTAAAGATGCAGGTTACACAGCTGTAATCTCTCACCGTTCTGGCGAAACTGAAGACGCAACTATCGCTGATCTAGCGGTAGGTACTGCTGCAGGTCAAATCAAGACTGGTTCTATGAGCCGTTCTGACCGTGTTGCTAAGTACAACCAGCTAATTCGTATCGAAGAAGCTCTAGGTGAAAAAGCACCTTACAACGGTCTTAAAGAAGTTAAAGGTCAAGCTTAATTCTTCACTGAATTAAACGCTTAGCTTTCATGCTTTAAAAAATGCCTCGCATATGCGGGGCATTTTTGTATCTGCTTGACCAAACCTCTGCCGTTCTCTTCGCTCTAACCGCCTGAATATGGTATATATGTCCCTACGTTTTTTTCTTGGATGACACCATGCGATTCTTTGCCATAGTCTTAGTCGGATTACTGATTGCTTTGCAATATGCTGTTTGGTTCAGCAAGAATGGCGAACTAGATCTGGCGTCAACTCAAAGAGACATCGCCATCCAAGAAGATGTGAATGAGAAGCTGCGTCAACGCAACCAAGAAATGTTCGCGGAAATTGATGATCTTCGCCAAGGTTTGGATGCCATCGAAGAACGAGCTCGAAATGAGCTAGGGTTAATTAAAGATGACGAAACTTTCTTCCGTATTATTGGCGAAGAAAGCAGTTCCAGATAATCAGATAAAGTAATGACAAAAACAGATTCTCAAACAGGTTCTCATGCAGATGGTGTGATAGCCATCGTTCCAGCGGCAGGTGTTGGTAGCCGCATGCAAGCAGATTGCCCAAAACAATATCTCACCATTGGTACTCAAACCATACTAGAGCACACGGTTCGCCTTCTTCTCTCTCATCCACAGATCAAGCATATCGTGATAGCAGTGAGCGAAAATGATGAGTATTTTTCTGACCTTGCTATTGCGGAACTCTCGAAAATAACACGAGTAGCGGGTGGCGTTGAGAGAGCCGACTCGGTTCTTTCTGGATTGAATCATATAAATACTCACTTTGCACAAAACGAGTGGGTTCTGGTACATGATGCCGCGCGTCCATGTATCACACTTAGTGATATTGATAAGCTTATAGCGGCATGTAAAGAACACGCTGTTGGCGGTATTTTGGCTGCGCCTGTCAAAGACACCATGAAACGCAGCGATGCTAGCAAACATATTAAAAATACAGTGGAACGTGAAAACCTTTGGCATGCGCTAACACCACAAATGTTTCGCTGTAAAAAGTTGCAAGAGGTTCTTAATGAGGCACTTATACAAGGTGCGCTTATTACAGATGAAGCCTCGGCTATGGAGCGATGTGGTTATCAACCTCTATTAGTAACAGGTCGCTCTGACAACATTAAGATTACTCAACCAGAAGATTTAGCACTCGCTGAGTTCTATCTGAACCGGAATGATTAAGGAACACAAAATGATTCGAATTGGACACGGTTTCGACGTGCATAAATTTGGTGGTGAAGGACCGGTTATCATTGGTGGGGTCAAGGTGCCTTACGAATTTGGCCTTGTTGCTCACTCCGATGGTGACGTGGCGCTTCACGCTCTATCCGATGCATTACTTGGTGCTATCGCGGAAGGTGATATTGGTCGTCATTTTCCTGATACCGATGATAAATGGAAAGGTGCAGATAGCCGTGCATTGTTGCGAGACGTATACCGCCTAGTTAAAGAAAAAGGCTATATCATTGGCAACGTCGACGTCACGATAATTGCTCAAGCACCTAAAATGGCACCTCACATTAACGCAATGTGTGAATCCATAGCGGAAGATCTAGAAACTGATATCAGCAACGTTAATGTGAAAGCGACGACGTCTGAACGTCTTGGTTTTACTGGTAGAAAAGAAGGCATTGCGACAGAAGCAGTGGCTTTAATCATCAAGAAGTAAATTATGAACGATATTCTCGCCCCATTTGCGTATTCGAATGGAAAGCCTCAATCCGAGGCAAAGCTAAAAGCACAGCCGCAACATTTTGTTGTGAAAGAAGACTTGGGTTTTTCATTTACAGGTGCTGGAGAGCACTTAATGCTGCTCATCCGAAAAACAGGTGAAAATACCAGTTTTGTTGCGAATGAATTAGCTAAAGCATGTGGCGTGAAATCAAAAGACGTCAGCTGGGCAGGCTTAAAAGATAGACATGCCGTGACTGAACAATGGTTAAGTGTCCATTTGCCCAAAGGCGATACTCCCGACTTTTCTGCATTTTTAACGCAGTATCCCAGCATCGAAATTCTCGATATAACCCGCCATAACAAAAAATTAAGACCGGGTGATTTGAAAGGTAATTTCTTTGAGATAACACTGACTCAGGTGACGGATATTCCGAGTGTGATATCGCGCTTGGAGAATGTTGCTCGCCATGGTGTGCCAAACTATTTTGGTGCGCAACGTTTCGGACGTGATGGGAACAACGTAGAAGAGGCTCGACGCTGGGGACGAGAAAATGTCCGTACTCGCAATCAAAACAAGCGCAGCTTGTATCTTTCTAGTGCACGCTCGTGGATATTCAATCACATTCTTTCCAAGCGAATTGAATCGGGCGTGTGGCAATCTCCACTGATTGGCGACATCCTTTTAAATACAGAAGGCACGCTTAAAGTGACAGAGGACAACTTTGCAGACAGCGAGCAACTTGTCTCTAACGGAAAAGCCGAAATAACAGCGGCAATGGCCGGTGATAATGCACTGCCAACATCCGATGCAACATTGGATTTAGAGCAGCCTTGTTTGGATGCTGAGCCTGATTTGATGGCACTTATTCGCGGCAACAGAATGCGACATGAACGTCGGGCAGTGCAGCTTTTCCCTAAAGAATTAGCGTGGGATGTACAGGATAATGAGATCGCACTCAAATTCTGGTTACCTTCCGGATGTTTTGCTACTTCTATTATGCGTGAATTGGTGAATGCTGAGGAAGAAGAGCGTCAGTTTTCGCCTTCTTAGTACTTAACCTGAACTCGGGATAACAACTTGCCTTCTAATGGCTCTTTTCACTGAATACTGCGTTGAACCCTCTCCCAATAACCCGTTATTGGTTCGTGGTTTCGCCTTGTCTTAAGTGAAAATTTCTCATTAGAATGTCTCGATATAAAATTTTATTTATTTTATTGGGTTCGCTAACCTCTTATCCCGAGTTCAGGTTACTTAATCTAGAAAGCACTTAACATAGAAAGTACATAACCTTAAAAGCGCATAATCTTCGTAGAGTATTAACCCTTTCGGTATTGGGTAGAGATATAGATGAAAATATTATTGAGCAATGATGATGGTGTTCATGCTCAAGGCATACATGAACTAAAGCGTGCACTGTCAGATATTGCTGACGTTATTCTTGTTGCTCCAGATCGGAATCGTTCCGGTGCGTCCAATTCCCTGACGCTTGAAACACCCTTACGAGTTATTGAACTAGAAAAAAACGTGTATTCAGTGCAAGGAACACCAACGGACTGCGTGCACTTTGCGTTGAATGAATTATTGAAAGAGGATAAGCCTGATCTTGTTGTCTCTGGGATAAACCATGGTGCGAACTTAGGTGACGATGTTCTGTATTCAGGAACCGTCGCAGCAGCGATGGAGGGGCACTTTCTTGGGGTTCAGTCGATAGCAATATCGTTGGCGGGTAAACATCATTTTGAAACGGCTGCACATGTCGCAAAACAATTAGTTGAGCAGCATCTTATCCATCCTATTCCGACCAATAGACTGATTAATGTGAATGTTCCCGACATTCCGATTCATGATCTTGAGCCTTTCGAAGTAACAAGGTTAGGCGCTCGCCATCATGCCGAAGACATGATTAAGCAAAAGGACCCAAGAGGACATGAAATTTATTGGTTAGGCCCTCCTGGAAAAGAACAGGATGCAGGGGAAGGAACCGATTTCCATGCAATTTCAAATCGATTAGTGTCTATAACGCCGCTGCAAGTAGACTTGACGGCGCATGAATCTTTACCAAGCATGGAGCATTGGTTAAAGGGGAATAGGTAGATGAGTCATCCACAAGCCAATAAATTAATTGAATTTTTGCAGGGAATGGGTATCCAAGATATCAATGTATTGGATGCTATTCGACGATTGCCCAGAGAGTCTTTTGTTTCGCAAGCAATGATGCATCAGGCTTACGATAACAACGCGTTGCCCATTGGAGCAGGACAGACCATTTCTCAGCCCTACATTGTGGCAAAAATGACTGAACTCCTAAACCTCCGTACTGACAGTAGAGTACTTGAGGTGGGCACGGGATCTGGCTATCAAACTGCAGTATTGGCCCAACTGGTGGATCATGTCTATTCTATTGAGCGTATTAAATCGTTGCAGTGGGATGCGAAGCGCAGGTTGAAACAACTGGATATCTATAATGTTTCGACCAAACATGGTGACGGTTGGAAAGGATGGGCAGCAAAAGCCCCATTTGATGCCATTATTGTTACAGCCGCAGCCAGTGAAGTACCAACAGCGCTAGTGGACCAGTTAGATGAAGGGGGGATCTTAGTGATCCCTGTCGGCGAAGCCGAACAAACTTTGATAAAAGTACAAAAACTTAACAATGAGATAGTTACAGAAGTAATTGAAATGGTTAGATTTGTACCATTGGTTGCGGGTGATTTAGCTTAAAGGGTATTGAGTGTCACTGAAAATAACAGCTTCGCTTTTTCAAATAATTCTCGCTACTACACTGGTAGGGTGTGCAGCGCACAGCCCTGCACCGGTTTCTAGCCTAGGGAAGAATTACGAGCAAGTAGAACGTGGCAGCTATCGCGGTAGCTATTACGAAGTCGAAAAAGGTGACACCCTATATTTCATTGCTTATGTCACGGGCAAAGATGTTAATCAACTCATTAAATACAATAGACTTTCCTCTCCCTACACGATTCACCCCGGTCAAAAAATCCGACTGTGGCAACCTGCTTATATCGCACCAGATTTAGCCGGCTCGGGTTCTGATTCCGTTAAAGTAGCGGCAGCGACAACCGCATCGGCAGCAACGGTGGCGACAGCAGGGGCTGCCACAGCGACAGCTGCTAGTGTTCCCAAATCAAAAGCGAGTGAGCCGAAAAAGAAAGAAAAGTCACAGGTTAAAAAAGAATCAACAAAGAAGCTTGATCAATCCAGATCAAAGGAGTATGTTGAAAATAAAAGTAAACAGGTTGTTAACAAACCTGTTAAGACAACAAAAAAGAATAATACTAAGATTTCTAAGTGGTTATGGCCTACTAAGGGTCGAATCACAAAAGGTTTTTCCACAGGAGAGCAGGGAAATAAAGGGATAGACATTGCGGGACAGCGAGGTCAATCCATAGTCTCTACTGCGGAAGGAACAGTCGTTTATTCAGGTAACGCGCTGCGCGGATATGGCAATCTTGTCATCGTCAAACATAATGACAACTACCTCAGTGCTTATGCCCATAATGAACGCTTGCTAGTAAAAGAAGGACAAAGTGTAAAAGCTGGTCAGAAAATCGCAACAATGGGTTCATCTGGCGCCAACAGTGTTCGTCTACACTTCGAAATTCGCTATCAGGGAAAGTCAGTGAATCCTAAGCGCTACTTGCCCTAGTTACAATTCAACGACATTGATAGTAGTAATGTCTTGCGAACTCGCCAGGGGGAGGCACTATGAGTATCAGCAATGCAGTAACGAAAGTCGAAGAAGAGTTTGAAGTTGAAGCGGTTGCAATGGAACAACCTTCCGCAGAAACAAGAGCTCTGACACCTGAAAAACAATCTGAGCAAAAAGAAGACTTTGAAGTCACGTCGAAAAGCTTAGATGCCACTCAACTTTACCTAGGAGAGATTGGTTTTTCTCCACTGCTTACCGCCGAAGAAGAAGTTTTGTATGCGCGTCGCGCACTTCGCGGTGACAAAGCTGCCCGCAAACGAATGATCGAAAGTAACCTGCGATTAGTTGTGAAAATTTCACGCCGTTACGGTAACCGTGGTCTTGCACTACTCGATCTTATCGAAGAAGGTAATTTAGGTTTAATCCGTGCAGTAGAGAAATTTGATCCAGAGAGAGGTTTCCGATTCTCAACTTACGCCACTTGGTGGATCCGTCAAACCATTGAACGGGCGTTGATGAATCAAACAAGAACCATTCGACTGCCTATTCACGTTGTAAAAGAGCTGAATATTTATCTTAGAACAGCTCGAGAGCTTTCTCAGAAGCTTGATCACGAACCGACGGCTGAAGAAATAGCACAAAAACTTGATAAACCTGTTGATGACGTGAGTAAGATGCTTCGTCTTAACGAGAGAGTCAGTTCTGTGGATACGCCAATTGGCGGCGAAAGTGAAAAAGCACTACTCGACATCATTCCAGACATCAATAACTCTGATCCTGAAGTTTGTACGCAGGATGACGATATAAAACATTCTTTAATTGACTGGCTTGATGATCTGAATCCTAAGCAGAAAGAAGTGCTTGCACGACGTTTTGGTCTTCTTGGCTATGAACCATCCACTTTGGAAGAAGTGGGACGAGAAATCAATCTAACTCGTGAGCGCGTTCGTCAGATCCAAGTAGAAGGGCTTCGCCGCTTAAGAGAGATCTTAGTGAAACAAGGTCTGAACATGGAATCGCTATTTAATGTCGAAAACGACTAGGCGTTGAAATGTGAAGTAAGAGCTGCCAATGGTAGCTCTTTTTGTTTGCCCATAGAATTTGTATTTTTGGGATCTAAGTCGTCTTATTTTGTTAACACTCCTAATGTATTCATTGAATGTATGTTTGATTTGGGTTTAATTTTTGAGCAAAATGTTTTGCGATATTAATAAAAAGATTCAAAGGACTTCAATGAAACGTTTAATTCTTCCCACTATTGTATCGGCTTTAGTTTTAACAGGATGTTCTTCCACGCAACAAAATCAAATTGTTAAGGATATTAGCAATTCAACGATTGATGCGGTGTTTGGTGGTTCTTCGTCATCTACGGATAACGCAGTTACAGACACTCGTTCTACTCAGAAGACGTCGTTTTACATTACCGAGGCAACCGTTCATTCACCAGATTTTGGCAGGGTGTCGGTATCTAAAGCGAAAAACCCCAAAGGGTTGACTGAAGTGAAAATTGGTAAATCGATACATTTAGACAGTGGCGGAGAATTGGGGGCTACGATGTACCTATATCCAATTACGTCTGAAGGTTATATCGTAGATAAGCCAGAAACCTTCCATAGAATGAGTCATTTGGCGGTCGTCAACAGCGGTCGATACTATGTAAAAGCGGAGGCGTCCGGAAACAGTCTCTATGCATCAGGTTACGTGGACATTGAAAGAGGAGTAACAAACAAGGTGAATCTTTCTTTCGAATAATGAATATTAAGGGCGAGAATATTCTCGCCCTTTTTACGTTTCAAATCGCAACGGCTCCTTCAATTACAGCCGTTTTTTCAGTTACAGCATTTTCTTCAATCGATATAACGCATCCAATGCCTGCCGTGGGGTAAGATCATCCGGATCGATATCGGCAAGTGCCAACTCAATATCACTCGGCTCCGGAATCAGGCTCAATTGATTTGCTACATCCACTTGGCTAGGAGAGTTAGGTTGTTGGTCGCTCAATTGCTCAAGCTGATTCAATTTGGCGCGCGCATTTTTAATGACGGTTTTTGGTACACCGGCCAAACCCGCAACCGCCAAACCATAAGATTTGCTCGCGGCACCTTCTTGAACTGCATGCATAAAGGCGATAGTGTCACCATGCTCGACGGCGTCTAAATGTACGTTAGCCAATGTTGGTAACTGGTTTGGCAGTTCGGTTAGCTCAAAGTAGTGGGTTGCAAATAAAGTCATTGCGCCAATGTTTTTTGCCAGCCATTCAGCGCTTGCCCACGCTAACGATAACCCATCATAGGTGCTGGTTCCGCGTCCAATCTCATCCATTAACACCAAACTGCGTGCCGTGGCATTGTGAAGAATATTGGCTGTTTCAGTCATCTCGACCATGAAGGTTGAGCGACCAGAGGCTAAATCGTCCGATGCGCCAATTCGGGTAAAGATTCTATCTGTTGACCCGATAACAGCGGATTCAGCAGGTACATAAGAACCAATGTGTGCCATTAGCGTGATTAACGCAGTTTGACGCATATAGGTGGATTTACCACCCATATTAGGGCCGGTAATGATCAACATTTTACGCTCTTCACCCAGAACAATCGGGTTGGCGATAAAGGGATCATCCATCACTTGCTCAACCACAGGATGACGACCAGCCTGAATGTGGATGCCAATTTCGTCTTTTAACGTCGGGCGGCAATAGTCTAGGCTTTCTGCTCTCTCGGCTAAATTTTGCAAAACATCCAGCTGTGACAATGCAGAGGAAAGGTTTTGCATGGCTTCAAGGTGAGGTAAAAGTAGGTCGAACAATTCTTCCCAAAGTTTTTTCTCTATCGCAAGTGCTTTAGATTTCGAACTCAGAACTTTGTCTTCATGCTCTTTTAGCTCAGGAATGATGTAACGTTCTGCATTTTTTAATGTTTGCCTGCGAACATAGTGAGGTGGAACAAGATGGCTTTGCCCACGGCTCACTTGAATAAAGAAGCCATGAACATTGTTGTAGCCAACTTTGAGTGTATCGATGCCATGTCGATCGCGTTCTTCAGCTTCGAGCCTTTCTAGGTACTCCGTTGCGCCATCCGCGAGATCGCGCCACTCATCGAGTTCAGCACTGTAGCCTTGAGCAATCACACCGCCATCACGAATAACCACTGGCGGGTTTTCTTTTATGGCACGCTCTAGCAAATCACAGAGCTCGCCTTGAGGAGAGGTAAAACCGGCAAGCTTTTTAAGGTAAGGGTGAGCCACACTTTCGAGGATCTCTGAAAGTTCAGGAAGTTGCTGCATCGCATGGCGAAGGCGAGCCAGATCTCGTGGTCTTGCACTGCGAATAGCCAGCCTTGCCAAAATTCGTTCTATGTCGCCGATCTGTTTTAACACAGGGTGTAATTCACCAAACAGTGCGCTCTCTTTTATTTCAGATATCGCATCTAATCGCTGGTTCAAGGTATCCAACTGACGCATCGGTTGGTGCAGCCAACGTTTGAGCATACGGCTACCCATAGCGGTTGCCGTATAATCAAGCACTTCCGAGAGGGTATTTTCCGACCCGCCCGCCAAGTTTTGAGTGATTTCTAGATTACGTCGAGTAGCGGCATCTAAGATCACTGAGTGATCTTGTCGATCGTGGGTCAATGATCGAATGTGTGGCAGAGCAGTACGCTGTGTGTCTTTTACGTACTGAATCAGGCATCCGGCGGCACATAAGCCTAACTCCGCTTTTTCAACACCAAAGCCAACCAGGTCTTTCGTGCCAAATTGCTGATTAAGCTGCTGTTTTGCGGTGTCCAATTCAAATTCCCAGATAGGGCGACGGCGGTTACCATTTCGGCTTGCCATCAAATGAACCGGTTCAAAATCCTCGGGGAAAAGCAATTCTTTAGGGGAGGTACGCTGCAGTTCGGCCGCCATGGCTTCTTCTGTATCGGGTTCCATGAGTTGAAAACGACCAGACGTCATATCGAGCGTTGCGTATCCAAACTTATCATTGTGGTAGTAAATGGCGGCAATGAGGTTGTCGACTCGTTCAGCAAGAAGAGCTTCGTCAGTGACGGTGCCGGGTGTCACTATACGAACGACTTTACGCTCTACTGGTCCTTTGCTGGTGGCAGGGTCGCCAATTTGCTCACATATCGCTACCGACTCACCGAGTTGAACCAGTTTTGCCAAGTAGCCTTCTACAGCGTGGAAAGGAACCCCAGCCATAGGGATCGGCTCACCGCCAGAAGCGCCACGTTTAGTCAGAGAAATATCCAGTAACTGAGACGCCCGCTTTGCATCATCATAAAAGAGTTCGTAAAAATCCCCCATGCGATAAAAAAGCAAGATGTCAGGATTTTCCGCCTTGAGCCTCATGTATTGCTGCATCATCGGCGTGTGTTTTTGCGTCGCGGTGCTGGTTGTCACTGGTTTTTCCTTTTTGATTGTCTTATCAGACAAAAATGTGGCGTAAATGATATTAACCAGCCAGCCAGAAAGCAATGGCGTTTTGGGCTTGGTTGTAATCCAACAGACAGGATGAGAAAAATACATGTTAACGCGAGCTTAAATGGAACACGATTTTGTTCCACGGGATAGCAATTCTTAAATATGAATTCTGAACTAATTTCTCATTGATAATAAATTCAATGTATTTTTTTGAAGCGCATCAATAAACCCTGTAACTGACTTTTATTTTAATAGGTCGTTCTGTATCGTTTTGAAAATAAATCTTAAATAGATAACGTTAGCATTAGCCCGGCTAGGCAGTGACTAACAACAAATTGGATAAACGCATGGCTTTTGAACTGTTTTTGTCGGTACTACTCTCGTTTCCGACGAACGTCTTTTTTATTCCTTTTATCATCTTCTTTGTCATCATGCTCATTGATTTGGTCTTTGATGTATTTGAAGGCTTATTAGGTGAACTGGATATCGTTGATTTGGATAATATGACAGGTGGCAGCCTCATTTTGCCTCCCATATTAACCAAGGTTCCACTGCCTATTGCGTTGTGCGTTAGCCTGTTTGTCGCAACGATTATCGAGTACTACCTCGATACGATTCTACTTTCTTCTTTATCCGATACCCTGTCTATTGTCTTCGGTGCCATTTCATTGCCGGTTGTTGCTTACATAGCCTTATACATAGCATCGATCTTGCTTAAACCCTTGGCTCCATTTTTTAATAAAGAAAACGCCTTTGCCAAGATTGACTACATTGGGCTCAGAGCAAAAGTGCACAGCAGCCAAGTTAGCCAAGATATTGGTGGAGAGGTCATTATTCTGCATAACGGCAATGAAGTGTTGTTGGATGTGGTAGCAAGCAGTAAGCAAGATATTCAATATGGCGATGAAGTGGTCATCGTGTCTAAAGATAATGAATCGCAGCGCTATTTCGTTGCGAAAGCATAAATACAATTAAAACCCTTTAAGGAGTTGGTCATGGTTTTATCACCCAGTATGGTGTTCATATTAGCCGGTGTTGCGCTATTTTTATTGGTTCTTATTTTCCTTACTTCTCGCTATAAAAAAGTCAGAATTGAAGGTGAAGCCTTAATCGTAAATGGCATCGACAGAACACGAGCATCACTAACGGGTACCTTTGTTTGGCCGGTTGTAAACCGATTCGAATATATGGATATCACACGTAAAAAAATCTCGGTTGTTCGCAGTGGTCGTAAAGACCAAGAAGGCGAGGAATACGAAGGCTTGCATTGTAGCGATAATATCCGCGCAGACTTGAAAGTGGATTTCTATATTGGTGTTAACCATGAAGAAGACGACATTGTTCGCGTAGCGAAACTCTTCACAGCGAATGAAGCATCTAATCTAGACCGCCTTAAGGAGCACTTCCAACCTAAGTTCTCTGAAGCATTGAAAACAGCGGTTAAGCAGTTTGAGTTTGAAGAGCTGCTAACCAACCGACGTACATTCCGTGATGCCGTTGTACAGGTTATCGGTAGCGAAATGGATGGTTTCAAAATCTATGACGTTGTTATTGACAAGATTGACCAAACATCACTTGAAGCGCACAACCCAGATAACATTCTAGATGTTGAAGGTATCCGCAAAATTTCTTCTATCACTGCTCAGAAGAACACGGAAACCAATGCGATCCGCCAAGACGAGCGCACAACCATCAAGAAAAAAGACGTTGAAGCAGAAGCAAACCGTCTTCAATTGGACAAGCAAGAAAAAGAAAGTATTGCACGTACTCAGCGCGAAATTGAAATTATTGAAGCGCAAGAAAATGCACTTTCTGAAGAGAAGCGCCAAGAATACGAACGTGTCTCTCAGCTCGCGAAATTAGAAACCGAAGAAGAAGTCTCTAAGAAACGTGAAAGCGTAGAGATGGAAGTCGAAATGACGCGTATCGCGAATAAGCGTCAGGTAGCGATTCAAGAAGAAGAGCTAAGCCGTGCGGTGGAAACTGAAAAAGTTCGCACTTCTTCTGAAGTGGTACAAAAAGAGATGGAAAAAGAAACATCTGTAGAAGAAGCACTTAAATCCGTCGCTGAAACTCGTTCACAACGCGTAGAAATTGAAAGAAAGATTGCACGTGAAGAGGAAGAAACTGAAAACTTGCGTGTCAATGAGCAAGTTAACCGTAAGAAGCGCGTTTCTATGGTTGAGGCTGAAGCCGTTGCTGAAGCGAAGCAACTTGAGTTACTCGTCGCAGCACGTGCTGAAAAAGACGCAGCGAAAGAAAAAGCAGAGCGTCTATTGATCGAGA
The DNA here is from genome assembly GCF_002835515.1 of Vibrio sp. vnigr-6D03. Taxonomy (NCBI): domain Bacteria; kingdom Pseudomonadati; phylum Pseudomonadota; class Gammaproteobacteria; order Vibrionales; family Vibrionaceae; genus Vibrio; species Vibrio sp. vnigr-6D03. Next base: position 164,835 of record NZ_PIZL01000015.1, on the reverse strand, counting down.
AAGACGCAGAACTGAAAGTGAAAACTCGTGATGCTGAAAACGAGTTAGCGGTGAAAACTCGTGAAGCGGAAGCAGCACATATAGTGGCAACCAAGCAAGCTGATGCAGAAAAAATAGTGCGCCAGCGTCAAGCGGAAGCAGAACTAGAAGCCGCCGCGAAAGAAGCTGAAGCGCAATACTTGTTGAAAGAGCGTGAAGCCGCTGCGAAAGAGCGCATGGCGCTTGCAGAGAAAGAAGAAATCAGTGCAACTGGTTTAGCGCAAGTGGAAGTGGATCGTGAACGCGCCCAAGCGATACGTGAAACCGGTGAAGCAGAAGCATACACATTGCAAAGTGCTGGTGAAGCCGAAGCGAACGCACTACGCGCGAAAGGTCTGGCTGAAGCAGAATCGCAAACTGCACGTTTTGAAGCGGCTCAGAAATACGATGACCAAACTCGTGAACACGACAAGTGGGTTATGCAGCTTCAGCAAGAGAAAGAGCTGGATCTGGCACGAATTGATGCTCAAAGAGACGTTTCAAGTGAAAGCGCGAAAGCGTTGGCACAAGCCTTGGCAGCCGCAGACATCAAACTATTTGGTGGCGACGGTATGGAGCAAATTCGACGCACTGTGATTGATTCTGCGTCAATGGATGTGAAATTTGAAGAGTCGAAAGTCTTGAACCCGCTTGTTGCGGAATACATGAACGGCGACCGCAGCTTGCCGCAAGATATCAAAGACATTCTGGAAAATACTGAACTGAAAAGCAGTGACTTAAGTAATGTAGCTTTGGCGAGCTTACTGAATTCTCAAGGTGGTGCAACAGAACTTCTGAAGAAAATTCAGCAGACTGTAAATACCTCTGATAGTTCTGAATCTTAATCGCCCCTATTGAGTCCAACACCCACACTTGCTTCCTGTAAGTGTGGGTTTTAAAGGTATAAGCATGTCAGAAACAACGCAGCAGGCTGTCACTGAAGGCGGTGCCTACGAGGTGCTGAAGTCTCGCCTTTCTCAACAAGGCAGCAAACTTAAAGACATTTCTCAACAATTCAATCAGCAACGTCAGCAGGTTTTTGGCGGTCAAGAGCTCTCTTTGATCGGCAAAGCGAATGTGCAGACGGAAGCGCGATGTGTGCCAGTCGATATGGCTCAGGTTAACCAGCAACTGTTGTTCGGTTACGAAGTGCATGTCGGCATGAAATCGCAACCCGCGTTAGAAGATGTATTTGGTCTTTACCAACTGCATGAAAATGATGGCACATTCAGAATAGAACCCATCAGTTTGAAAGAGAGCTTTCTCTCTGAACCTCGGTTTGTGCATGAATTCACCGAGCTGTTTACCTATTACCAAGATGCCAAATTGGCACAAATTTCTCGGCAAGAAAGCACGCTGTATATTGCCTTCCAAATTGGTATGCGCGCGGAAGATCGCAAAGTATTCCGATTCCAACTGAACAAGCACTCTATTGAATACATTGATTCGCTTGGGCACACCTCATTAGAGGCAGCAACTCAGCATGACTTCGACTGGATTGAAACCACACGTGACGATCATGTTTTAGGGAAATACCCTCACGTTTCTATCAAAGATAAGCTTTTTGTGGAATGTGTAGGTGGCGACCTTACAATCAAAGTAGAAGACAATACCGAAGAGGGGAAAGGGATCTACCGCGAAGAGGTGGATGACCCTCACCAAAGTGTTGCCGATGCGAGTATTGCTTATGCGTTTATTGGTGATCTGATTGCTCTTAGAGTCCTACCCAATCGAGAAAAGCAAGAACGCTATTTTCTATACAACCCACTAAACCAAGCCGTGACACGTGCGGATGCGTTAGGTGTAAGTGCAAAAGAACTGCCTGAAGAGCACGGTATTCTTTACTCCCATGGCTTTGTTTTAGCCAATGGAGAGAGCAAGCATTTCGATATGCCGTGGGAGGATCTTAAATTCTTCCAGAAGATAGCCTCTCCGAATGGCGAAGATCTGATGTACATCTTTTTCAACATGGTCAAAGGGTATTACGTTGTTTATACCTACAACATGATTGAAAAGCAGTTTTCTGCACCAATGGAAAGCCACGGCTACAGTTTGTATCCAGACGGTCGTTTATTGGTATTCCAACTTTCTGAAAACGCAGAAGCTTCTACGATTCACCCGATGAGAATATGGGAAACCCCGTATTCAACCCCGGATTACTACAGCCGACACAGCGCGAAAAGTGATGCATCGAGCCCGTTGTTTAATCTGGGCAATGCAGAATTAGTACGAGCTTTGTCGTCGGTGTTGTCGATTTGTCATTTTGCGTCGACAGAGGAAGTCACCCAAGCGGCATACGAAGCGTTGCTGAAACAGTGTCAGGCAACATTGGATCATTACCATTGGTTAGCTCACGACTATGCATTAGGGCTGGGTGATGCCATCCAAGAGGTGATGTCTACATCCGATAAAATCATTGATGAATTTGCCAAAGTTCAGCAGCTTCAAGTCCATGCGTTACACGCGCTAGAGCAAGAATCTGAAGCCGTCACGGCATTGATTGGCAAAGTAAAGCTAGCGCCCAAAGATCAAGCCGCAAGCCTGTTAACGCTTCTTTCCGAAGTGAAAGCGCAGGTGGGTAACACCATGGCGCTGCGACAACATCATTACATCAATACGTTGAAGGTCGATGAGCTGTTAGTGTCGTTGGATGAACAACGACAATATTTGAATCTGCAGTTACTCGAGTTACTGCAAGATGAAAAAGCCTACCAGCCATTTAAGAAGCAGATCCAATCGGTTGAAGAACAGCTAGAGACGGTAGAAAAAACGTCGGATATTCAAGACCTTCAAGAACAGGTAGAACAACTACGCTCAGAGCTTCAGTTAGTGACAGAAGAAGTCACCGACATTGAAACGGAAGATCCGACACAGTCGACTCGAATTCTAGACATGACTACTGAAGTGTCGTCTATGTTGAATGCGGTATCGGCGAAGCTCAGAAACAAAAATAGCGGTTTACGTAGCAACGAAGCCAAAGCGGAATTTGGTGCTCAGTTCAAATTACTTGCACAATCGGTCAACAGTGCCATGGAGCAAGCGACGACACCGGATGAGTGTGATAACCAGCTCGCCAAATTAATCGGTCAGCTTGAAAAGCTCGAATCCAGATTTGCGGACTTTGATGAGTTTCTTGGAGAAATCTACACCAAGCGCGATGAAATCCAGTCCACGCTGGAGAACCACAAACAGCAGTTGGTGAGCGCTCAGCAGCGCCGGATTCAAAACTTGTTGCAAGCGGCTAATGTCACCTTCAATAGTATTGAAAAACGTGTCGCTCGATTTGATGATGTGGCTGGGTTAAACAGCTATTTTGCAACAGACGCCATGGTGATGAAGTTGCGCCAGTTGTCGGACTCTATACGCGATTTGGGTGACAGCGTAAAAGCAGACAGTGTTGATGCAAAACTGAAATCGGTGCAAGACCAATCGCTTCGTTCTCTGAGAGATAACCAAGACATCTTTGAAGACGGTGGCAAGATTCTACGTCTAGGTAAACACCGATTCAGTGTAAACCAGCAACCGTTGGACATCACATTGGTGGAGCACGCTGGTGAGCTGAACACCCATATCTCTGGAACGGATTTCTATCAATCTATTGAAGATGAAGAATTCCTTGCACTGCAAAATATCTCCAAATTGGATGTTGCCTCTGAAACAGACACCATCTATCGTGCAGAATATTTATCCTATTTGATCTTACATTCCGCAATGAATTTGGCGGATGACTTTGATGTTGATGCGCTACTGGCAGCGCGAAAATCGGGTCAATTACTCAGTTTGGTTCAACGTTTTTCAGCGCCTCGCTACAAAGAGGGCTACGTCAAAGGCATTCATGATCACGACGCGGAAAAGATTCTAAATCAACTCCTTCCCGTTTTTGAACAAGCTGGATCGCTTCGGTTTGGACAAAAAGAACGCGCGACGGCTTGGATGTGGCTCATTGCTCAAGAACGCAAAGATCTTTCTGATTGGAAGGCGAAAGCAAACAACGCGAATTTGCTTAAAACGCACTTACAATCGCCCGATGCATACCAACAACTGCAAAAGGAATTGGAGCCCAATCTTGCTCAGTTTGGGCGTGGTGTACTGACTGATGCCAGTGACTATTTGATTCAGCTCCTAGCCAAATCGGACGATCGAATTGAAGTCAGCCGTGATGCGATGGAGTTATGTGATGACTACTTACAATTCCGCCGCAGCTTGGGCTGGAGTTCTAGCAAAGCGGCACCAGAAGTCAGCATGCAAGATCACCTTCAATGGCTGACAGCGTACACAGATCAGCAAAGCCGTGGAGAAGCGTTTGTCGTTGAAGCCGCTGCGATAGCAGTTTGGAAAGAACAGCCTGAACCTTCCCTTAGCCCTGTTGAATTTTCACTGACTTGTGAGGTTGAAGGGTTACTGGGTGAACATGGAAATCTAGAGCAAGGTAAGTTGAGCTTGGTTCTAGACGATTTTCTGCAGCGTTGTGAACTTCACCGTAGTATTACGATTCCGCAATTTGAGTCGTACCTCAATAAGAGAGCGGAATTGCTGCAAGAAGCGAAATCAGATTTCCGACTTGGCGAATTCAAACCAAGGCCGCTTACCTCTTTTGTCCGTAACAAGCTGATCAGTGAAAGTTATCTTCCGCTGATTGGTGACAACTTTGCCAAGCAAATGGGCACGGTCGGAGAAAATAAGCGTACCGATTTGATGGGGATGCTACTTCTTATTTCCCCTCCGGGTTATGGTAAAACCACCTTGATCGAGTATGTGGCGCATAAGTTGGGCTTGGTCTTTATGAAGATCAATGGTCCGTCGATTGGGCATCAAGTTACATCGCTTGATCCTCGTGATGCACCCGATCAAAATGCCGCTCGAGAGATTGAGAAGATCAACCTCGCGTTTGAAATGGGGAACAACGTTCTTCTTTATCTCGACGACATTCAGCACACCCATCCCGAATTCTTGCAGAAATTTATATCTCTGTGTGATGGCACAAGGCGAATTGAAGGCACGTGGCGTGGTGAAACTAAGACTTACGATATGCGCGGGAAGAAGTTCTCAGTCGTGATGGCCGGTAACCCGTACACGGAATCTGGCGATATGTTCCGAATCCCAGATATGTTGGCAAACCGTGCAGACATCTACAACCTAGGTGACATGTTGTCGGATCAGAAAGAGGCGTTTGAACTCAGTTTTGTCGAGAACTCGCTGACTTCTCATCCTGTTCTTGCTCCACTTGCGACTCGTGATCTGAACGACTTGTATCGCTTTGTACGAATGGCGAATGGCGAAGGCATTCCACTGAGTGATATGTCTCACTCCTACTCTGCGACTGAGTCTTCTGAAATCGTATCGACTTTGCAGAAGCTACTCACTGTGCAGCAAACTGTACTTAAAGTTAACCAACAATACATCGCATCTGCCGCTACCGCGGATCAATACCGTGTAGAACCGCCATTTAAGTTACAAGGTTCTTATCGAAACATGAATAAGCTGGCAGAGAAGATCTCATCGGTGATGACCGAAGAAGAACTTCAAACACTTTTGCAAGATCACTATCAGGGCGAAGCCCAAACACTGACAAACGGCACCGAAGAAAATTTGCTGAAATTGGCAGAACTTCGTGGCGGAATGACACAAGAGCAACAAGCTCGCTGGAATGAGATCAGAGAAGGCTATCAGCGGAACCAGTTGATGGGAGATTCTGAAGATAGGGCAGGGCAGGTTGTACAACAACTTGCCGCGCTTAACCAAACAATGAGTCGCGTCACTCAAGGATTAGGAGATAAATAGGTGAATAGGGAACAACTGCATGAACTGCTTAAGTCATCGATTGAAGATCACCGCTTGGATGATTCTGAGAGACGTGAACTTAACGACAAGTTAAGTAATGCCGATCTCAACCAGGAAGATCGCTCATTCCTACGCAATCAAAGTTTTAAACTGGCTCATCAAAATATCAATGACGGTGCCGATGCAAGCAGCATCGTACGTTGGCTTGAAAAGACCATCAAGGTGCTGGATAACGCAAAATCGGATGCGGGTGGTGATTTAGTTGGGTGCTGGTTTTCTCCCGGACGCTCTTGTGCGGAAGGGATTATTAAGCAGCTTAACCAAGCCCGTCACACGATTGATATCTGCGTCTTTACCATTGCAGACGACGAATTGACGAAGCACATCATCAAAGCCCATCAACGTGGTGTAAAAGTTCGAGTTGTGACAGACAACGATAAGATCTTTGATAAGGGTAACGATGTGAATTATTTGGTGGAGAAAGGTGTGGAAGTGAAGGTTGATACCACTTCTTATCATATGCATCATAAATTTGCGATTTTCGATGGTGTTCGCTTGTTAAATGGCAGTTTCAACTGGACTCGCAGTGCGTCTAAGTACAATGAAGAAGACATTACGCTGACGGATGACGCGCGCTTTGTTAAGCCGTATCAAAAGCAGTTTGAACAGCTTTGGCAAAAGTTTCCATTCCATCAACCTGAACTTGCATAAGGAGAGTTCTCAATGACCGATATGGTTAAAACCGATGAAGCAACAGAAGACGCCCTCAGTCCTCAGGTTCTGGAATTGGCACAAAATTTCGACCCGTTCGATAGCGTTGCTACTATTACATTTGGTAAAGAAGCACTGGAAAGCATTACCAATTTTTCCGATACCGTACTTGACCAAGTGCGTATCAGAGATACAGGTGAAGCAGGTGAAATCTTACAATCAATGGTCAGCTCGATGAACAGCGCAGAGTTTGACTACTTGAAAGAGAAAAGCTTTCTTTCCAGTTTGCCACTCATCGGTGAGCTGTTTGATTCGTTCAAAAAATTCTCAGACAGCTTTGATACGGTGAAGCAACATTTAGAACAGCTTTCAGGAAAACTGGAAGCACAGGAGCTTAAGTTAGGTCACGACATTAGCCGTCTCGATACACTTTACGATGAAAACTTAGCGTTATTGAATGGCTTGGATGACTACATTGCCGCAGGCAAGTGGAAACTGAACCAAATGAATTCCGATGTGCTTCCTTCCCTATTAGTGGAAGCTGAGAAGTCGTCTGATGCATTGGATGCTCAAAAACATCGCGATGCGGTTCAAGCGGTTGCCCGCTTAGAAAAACGCATACACAACCTTGAACTGACTCGAATGGCTGCGATTCAAACTGCCCCTCAGATTCGTTTGTCTCAAGAAGGCAATAAGATGCTGATGGAAGACATTCAGGATATCGTGCACAACACATTCCCATTGTGGAAGCGCCAATTCTTGATTGCGATTTCTAACTACGAAAAAGAGAAAGCCCTCAAGGTGACACGTGCTGTTAAAGATTACACCAATCAACAATACGTAAAGAATGCTGAGAAGTTGAAAGTGCTAGAAGAGCAAATCTCTGAAAACTACCAGCGTGGCATTTTGGATTTAGAGTCGCTAGAAACCGTGAATCAGTTGACCATTGAGACGCTGAACAACACGCTTTCGAGAGTGAAAGAAGGGCGAGAACAACGTGCGCATGCACAGTCTGTTATCGAAAAAGCGGAGCAAGAACTGAAAGAAGCGCTGTCTCAGACTCTTGAAAATTAACGGTTGTTGCGAATAAATAAAATGCCCAGAATAGCGTTGTTCTGGGCATTTTTATGGGGTTGAAATATGGTGTCTCAAAGAGAATTAAGCCAACAATTAGGCAAAGCGCTTCAAAGACATAAAGCCGTTATGACTACGGCTGAGTCGTGCACTGGTGGTGGAGTTGCGACGGCGATGACGGATATTGCAGGCAGCTCAGCTTGGTTTGATAGGGCGTTTGTCACTTACAGCAACGAAGCCAAAATGGAGATGCTGTCAGTCAAGCCGGAAACCCTTGAGTCATACGGTGCGGTAAGTGAACCAGTGGTGATTGAAATGGTCAGCGGTGCACTGCAACATTCTCTGGCCTCTATTGGTGTCTCAATCAGTGGTGTGGCAGGTCCGGGTGGTGGTACTGAAGAAAAGCCTGTAGGGACTGTCTGCTTTGCTTGGATGTCAGAGCAAGGATGGAAAAAAGTTGAAACTTGTCATTTTGAAGGTGATCGCGCTCAAGTCCGTGAATACGCAGTCGAGCATGCCATGCAGACTTTGCTACAGTACCTAACAGATGAAAAAAGTGAGCACTCCTAAAGAGTTAAGTGCTCAATCGAGAAATTTTTTCATACAGGTATAGACACTGTATGAATCAACAGTATAATAGCCAGCATAATCACGAACACGTTGTGTGGAGATACGGATGGACGATAACAAACAAAAGGCGTTAGCCGCAGCACTTGGACAAATTGAAAAGCAATTCGGTAAAGGCTCTATCATGCGCCTTGGTGATAACCGTACGATGGATGTTGAAACCATCTCTACAGGTTCACTTTCACTGGATATCGCTTTGGGTGCTGGTGGATTGCCAATGGGGCGTATCGTAGAAGTCTATGGTCCAGAGAGTTCGGGTAAAACCACGCTAACTCTAGAGCTTATCGCAGCAGCACAACGTGAAGGCAAGACCTGTGCGTTCATCGATGCAGAACATGCGTTGGACCCTATCTACGCGAAGAAACTGGGTGTCGATATCGATGCTTTACTTGTTTCTCAGCCAGATACGGGTGAACAAGCGCTAGAAATCTGTGATGCACTAGCCCGTTCAGGTGCTATCGACGTTATGGTTGTTGACTCCGTAGCAGCACTGACACCAAAAGCAGAAATTGAAGGTGAGATGGGCGACAGCCACATGGGTCTTCAAGCACGTATGCTTTCTCAAGCTATGCGTAAGCTAACGGGTAACCTTAAACAATCAAATTGTATGTGTATCTTCATCAACCAAATCCGTATGAAGATTGGCGTAATGTTTGGCAACCCAGAAACCACTACAGGTGGTAACGCACTGAAATTCTACGCATCTGTTCGTCTTGATATTCGTCGTACGGGTTCTATCAAAGATGGTGACGAAATCGTTGGTAACGAGACTCGCATTAAAGTGGTTAAGAACAAAATTGCTGCGCCATTTAAGCAGGCTGAGACTCAAATTATGTACGGTCAAGGCTTTAACCGCGAAGGTGAACTTATCGACTTGGGTGTGAAGCACAAGTTGGTTGAGAAAGCTGGTGCTTGGTACAGCTACAATGGCGACAAAATTGGTCAAGGTAAGGCGAATGCAGGTAAATACCTTCGTGAGCATACAGATGTAGCGAAAGAGATCGACACCAAGCTTCGTGACATGCTTTTGGTTGTAGCACAACCTGAAGAGCCAGAAGTTGGCGAGATGCCAAAAGAAGAAGAGTTTTAATTCTCTTAATTGATTTATAAAAGCCCTGCAATGCAGGGCTTTTGTGTATTTAGCTAAAGCACTTATATCCAGTTAAAGTACTTATATCGCCTGCTTTCGTTGAAGTTTTGAGTATGTATCCAAAGAAAAATCCTCCTACCCTTTCAAGTAAAGAAGCTGCCATTCAACTGCTCAGTCGACGTGATCATGGTGAATATGAACTCTACCAAAAGCTGGCTTTTAAAGGGTACGATGAAGAGCAGATTCAAGAAGCGATGAATTTCTGTATCGATCATAATTATCTCGATGATCTTCGCTACGCCAAAAGCCAGATACGTCAACACGTTTACAAAGGTCATGGCGAGCGCCGTATTCGACAAGAATTAAGCCAAAAACGCGTATCAGAATCGGTGATTGAAGAGGCAATGCAAGAGGAGCCACAAGATTGGTTTGAATTGGCAAAAGCGGCAGCAGAAAAAAAGTTTAAAGGCATAAAAGCTAAAGACCAGAAGGAATACGCTAAACAAGTGCGTTTTTTGCAATATCGTGGTTACAGTTTTGACCAAATCAGCTACGCGTTAAGTGATGAAGAATAGAGCGGGAGTCTAGGCACTTCAACACACATTCTGTTCTAATCCCTATTTCTTCTTCGTAATACCAATTGCTGTTTATTATCTTCCTTTCTCTACCAACACTCTTCTAATTCAATCTTCCTAAGATTCTGTTTTCATTTTTCTTTTAGAAACGGTGATTCGTTGCGCGAATAAATTCTTGTTGAATCTCGCATCTTTAGGTCGGTTGGGTATACAATGTGGCAAAATTCTAACTCGACTATTTTCAGGAAGAGCTGCATGTACATGAGCACTGACGAGGTTCGCAACGCGTTCCTCAAGTTCTTTGAAAGCAAAGGACACCAAATCGTAGACAGTTCATCGTTAGTACCACATAACGATCCAACCCTGCTGTTCACCAACGCAGGAATGAACCAATTTAAAGATTGTTTCCTAGGCTTAGAAAAACGAGCCTACACCCGAGCGACTACGTCTCAACGCTGTGTACGTGCTGGCGGTAAGCACAACGATTTAGAAAACGTGGGCTTTACTGCTCGCCACCACACTTTCTTCGAGATGTTGGGTAATTTCAGTTTTGGTGATTACTTCAAAGAAGATGCTATTGCGTTTGCTTGGGAATTTCTGACGGTCGTATTAAAACTGCCTCAAGATCGCTTGTTGGTGACGATTTACGAAACCGATGATGAAGCGTTCGAAATCTGGAACAAGAAAGTGGGTGTTCCAGCTGACCGTATCGTTCGTATTGGCGATAAAGAAGGCGGTAAGCCATACGAGTCAGATAACTTCTGGCAAATGGGCGATACAGGTCCGTGTGGTCCTTGTACTGAGATCTTCTACGATCACGGTGATCACATTTGGGGTGGACGTCCAGGTACACCAGAAGAAGATGGTGATCGATTCATCGAAATCTGGAACAACGTTTTCATGCAATTTAACCGTCATGCCGATGGCACGATGGAACCGCTACCAAAGCCTTCTGTCGATACCGGAATGGGTATTGAACGAATTTCTGCGATTATGCAGGGCGTACACTCAAACTATGAAATTGATGTATTCCAAACATTAATCAAAGCTGCGGCGGAAGTGACTGGCTATGATGATCTATCGAATCAATCGCTTCGCGTTGTCGCTGACCATATCCGATCTTGTGCATTCCTAATCGTTGATGGCGTGATGCCTTCTAATGAAGGACGTGGTTACGTACTTCGCCGAATCATTCGTCGTGCTGTTCGTCACGGTAACAAGCTAGGTGCGCAGGGTGCATTTTTCCACAAATTGGTTGGTGTACTTGCTGACGTGATGGGTACTGCTGGCATTGAGTTGAAGAAACAGCAAGCCATTGTTGAAAAAGTACTTCGAATCGAAGAAGAGAACTTTGGTCGTACTCTTGAACGCGGTATGACAATTTTGAACGACGCATTAGATAACCTTGAAGGTAATGTTCTGGATGGTGAAACGGTATTTAAGCTTTATGACACATACGGTTTCCCAGCTGACTTAACCAATGATGTTGCTCGTGAGCGAGAACTTGCGATCGATGAAGAAGGTTTTGAGAAAGCGATGGAAGCACAGCGTCAGCGTGCTCGTGAAGCAGGTCAATTTGGCACCGACTACAACGCATCTATTAAGATTGATGCGACAACTGAATTCCAAGGTTATTCAGCAACCGAAGGTCAGAGCTCTGTTACAGGTATTTTTGTGGAAGGGGAAGAAGTTGAATCTCTGTCCGCTGGTGACAAAGCGATCATTGTTCTAGGTGAAACACCATTCTATGCCGAGTCTGGTGGTCAGTGTGGTGATACCGGTGTGTTAAAAACAGACACTGGGTTGTTCATAGTGGAAGATACACAAAAGCTGAGTAATGCTATTGCTCACCACGGTGTTCTTTCTGAAGGTGTTTTAGCGAAAAGCGACAGTGTATCGACCAATGTGGATGCAGAGCGCCGCGCGGCTATTTCTTTAAACCACTCAGCAACTCACTTACTGCATGAAGCGCTACGTCAAGTACTTGGCGAGCATGTCATGCAGAAAGGGTCACTAGTTAAAGCGGATAACTTGCGTTTTGACTTCTCTCACTTGGAAGCCATGACTCCGGCAGAAATCAAAGAAGTAGAACGCCTAGTAAACACGCATGTGCGTCGCAATCACACAATTAAAACGGACATCATGGATATTGAGTCTGCTAAAGCGAAAGGTGCGATGGCGCTATTTGGCGAAAAGTATGACGACGAAGTCCGTGTGCTGTCGATGGGAGAATTCTCAACCGAGCTTTGTGGTGGTATTCATGCGTCCAGCACTGGTGATATCGGCCTATTTAAGATTGTTTCAGAAGGTGGTATCGCAGCAGGTATCCGTCGTATTGAAGCGGTGACCGGTGAAGGTGCACTAGACGCGATCGAAGCAAGCCATGATAAGTTCGAAGCCAAATTGTCTGAAGCCGCGAACAAAGCAAAAGCTTTAGAAAAAGAGATTCAACAGCTGAAAGATAAACTGGCTTCTCAAGCTAGCGCGAGCCTAACGAGCCAAGTAAAAGAAATCGCTGGTGTGAAAGTATTGGTTTCTGAGTTAGACGGTGCTGACAATAAAGCACTGCGTGGCATGGTTGATGAGCTAAAAAATCAACTGGGCAGCGGCATCATTATGTTGGGTAACGTATCTGGAGACAAAGTTGGCTTGATTGCTGGTGTAACTAAAGACTTGACTGGTAAGGTAAAAGCAGGCGAGCTAGTTAACATGGTTGCTCAACAAGTTGGTGGCAAGGGTGGCGGTCGCCCAGACATGGCTCAAGCCGGTGGTACGGATGCAACTGCACTGCCAGAAGCTTTGTCGTCTGTTGGTGCGTGGCTAGAAGAGCGTTTGTAACTTTTGTATTTTTGACTGCCACTGGCTGATAAAGTCAGTGGCATTTGTATTTAGTCGCTTTGAATATGATGGCTTCGTGTTCAATCGCTTTTGTGTAATAACAACGGGGATTAAGCCCCAGGGTGGTGAAGAAAGGTGACACAGTCATTACGTGAATCTTTAGTAGTTCAGAAGTTCGGCGGAACTTCGGTTGGTTCGATTGAGCGCATTGAGGCAGTTGCTGAGCGCATCATAAAAACCAAGCAAGAAGGGAAGCAGCTTGTGGTTGTCGTTTCTGCAATGTCAGGTGAAACAAACCGCTTGTTGGGGTTGGCTCAACAGATTGATTCTGTACCAACTGCCCGAGAGTTAGATGTATTGTTATCAGCAGGCGAGCAAGTCTCAATGGCACTTTTGGCCATGACCTTGAACAAAAAAGGTGTGAATGCTGTATCGCTAACAGGTAGCCAAGCGGGTATTAAAACGAATGGTTTCCACAACGATGCGTCTATCGAATCGATTGATACCAATACGATTCAGAGCTATTTAGAGAATGACCACGTAGTGATCGTCGCAGGCTTTCAGGGGATTTCTGAAAGTGGCAATATTACCACCCTTGGGCGTGGAGGATCGGACACGACCGCAGTGGCACTTGCTGGTGCGTTAAACGCTGCAGAATGTCAGATCTTTACTGACGTTGATGGCATTTATACATGCGATCCTCGCATCGTAAAAAGTGCACGTAAACTAGCGGAAATTGACTTTCCTAGTATGGAAGAAATGGCGAGAAAAGGGGCGAAAGTATTGCACTTGCCTTCTGTCATTCATGCCAGGAAACACGGGATTCCTTTGCGTGTTCTTTCTTCATTTTCTGAAAATTCGGGAACTTTGGTGACCGGAGAGCAGTCTGATAGTCCGATATGCGGGCTCGCTATCCAGCGTGATTTGATTGTTGTTGAGGTTAAATCAAGCGCATTGCAGTCTATTCGAGATCAAAGCCAAATGTTAGGGATTGATGTTTGGGCGACGGCGGAAGATGTGAAAGTATCGGATATTGTCATTCCACAGAGTTCTCTCGCGAAGTTATCACTTATTGCTTCAGAGAGCATTGAAAAGACTACTCGGGTATCAGCAATCAGCTGTGTTGGTTGTCAAATCCAAGAAGTGCATGCTGCGCTTACTGATGAATTCGCACAGCATCAAATTCCATTGTTAGGTGAAGTGAAGAGTAACCGCTCTTGTACATACTTCATTGAACCAGAGAGAATAGAAGAGATTTCAAATCATCTTCACAATTTTATTGTAGCTGGACATTTAGAGCTTGATGGGCACCAAAAGCTAATGGTTTCATAGCCAAATAACATTATGGAATTGTTAATTGCCTAAGATGGTGACATCATAGAGAAAAATAAATCAGAGATTACTCAAGGAGCACAAGAATGCTAATTTTGACTCGCCGCGTAGGTGAAACTCTTATGATCGGTGATGAAGTAACTGTCACCGTGCTTGGTGTTAAAGGTAACCAGGTTCGAATTGGTGTTAATGCGCCAAAAGAAGTATCGGTACACCGTGAAGAAATCTACATGCGTATACAAGCCGAGAAAGGCAACGGTGGTTCTGCTTCAGGCAACTACTAACATTAAAAAGGTCAGCAAACGCTGGCCTTTTTAATAACGGTTTAAATGGTGTGTAACAGGAAAAGTTTAATTTCCCGCCGCTTTGATTAAATACCCAACGCTTAAGCCATTTTTTGCAAATTATGCCAAGAAAATGTTTGACATATTTTTGGTAAATCGTAATATGTGCCTCCGCAAGACGGTGAGGTGGCCGAGAGGCTGAAGGCGCTCCCCTGCTAAGGGAGTATACGGTTTGTAGCCGTATCGAGGGTTCGAATCCCTCCCTCACCGCCATTCTTGCACATGCTCTTATAAATGTTGATATTTTCAACGTCCAATAAGACAAAGCGCGCTCGTAGCTCAGCTGGATAGAGTACCTGGCTACGAACCAGGCGGTCGAAGGTTCGAATCCTTCCGAGCGCGCCATTATTCCTAAGTTTTGGAATGTAATGCGGTGAGGTGGCCGAGAGGCTGAAGGCGCTCCCCTGCTAAGGGAGTATACGGTTTGTAGCCGTATCGAGGGTTCGAATCCCTCCCTCACCGCCATTTATTGGCCAGAGGTCAATTTTTTTGTTTCTGAAGAAATGAAATGTGATATAGTTCACAACCTGCGCGCTCGTAGCTCAGCTGGATAGAGTACCTGGCTACGAACCAGGCGGTCGAAGGTTCGAATCCTTCCGAGCGCGCCATTTCAATAAAAAGCCTCGCATTTGCGAGGCTTTTTTTATGCCTGTTAACATCTCATTATCATTTTATTATCTTTATTTTTACATCCTGTTGTTTTTAAAGAATAAAAATTATTTTTTTAAGTTCCTCTCAGTATTCGATACAGAATTTCATTATGTTTGGTAAAAGCCACAGTAACTATGGTGAAATCGGGTTTGTGTGGCGTATTTGTATGCAATAACTAGTCAAAAAAGTCGCATGTTTGTGCAGAATATTAAATAGCTTATTAAACAAAATTGACAAAATTTTACCAATCGAGATAATCCTAGACCACTTATGCCCACTATATTGAGGGAGTGTGTGCATAAGTTATTGTCAGGATGACATAGAAAGGAAGCAACATGACTAATATTGGAAGCCTGCTAGGAGATGCAGCGGTCCTTATGCTTACTGGCATGGCCGTTGTCTTCGTATTCCTAACCATTCTCGTTTATCTTGTTCGGTTACTGTCTAAGTTGGTGCCAGAAGAAGCACCCCAACCGAGCATTGCACCAGTACAAGCAAAAAAAATTCAATCCAGTACTTCTGGAGTTCAGCCACAGGTGGTTGCGGCAATTTCTGCTGCTATACATAAACACCGTGCGTCTGCTGTGAAGTAATGTCGGATAAAAATTAAAAGGAGTTAATCAGCATGTCTAAACCACTTGCTCTTACCGACGTGGTGTTGCGTGACGCACATCAGTCACTGTTTGCCACGCGTATGCGTATTGAAGATATGTTACCTATCGCGGCGGAGTTAGATAAAGTCGGATACTGGTCTTTAGAAACTTGGGGTGGCGCAACATTTGATGCGTGTATTCGATTCTTAGGAGAAGATCCGTGGGAGCGTTTGCGTGAGCTTAAAAAAGCGATGCCGAACACACCAATGCAAATGCTATTGCGTGGTCAAAACCTTCTTGGTTATCGTCATTACGCAGATGATGTCGTAGAGAAATTTGTTGAGCGCGCTCATGCGAATGGCATGGATGTGTTCCGAATCTTTGATGCGATGAATGATGTGCGTAATTTCCAAAAAGCAGTGAAAGCTGCTGTTGATGTTGGCGCACATGCTCAAGGTACATTGTCTTATACTACCAGCCCCGTTCATAACATCGATACATGGGTCGATTTGGCTAAACGCCTAGAAGACCTTGGTTGCCATTCTCTCTGTATTAAAGACATGTCAGGTCTTCTTAAGCCTTATGAAGCCGAGGAACTGATTACCCGAATTAAATCTTCATGTGATGTGCCTTTAGCGTTGCACTGCCACGCAACTACAGGGCTTTCGACTGCAACGGCAGTAAAGGCTGTAGAAGCAGGAATCGATATTCTTGATACTGCGATCTCATCCATGAGTTGTACTTACGGTCACACGCCAACTGAAACAGTGGTTGCAATGCTGCAAGGTACTGAGCACGATACCAACCTAAAGCTTGATCAAATAGAGCCTATTGCTGCTTACTTCCGAGAGGTTCGTAAGAAGTACGCCAAGTGGGAAGGACAGCTAAAAGGCGTGGATTCTCGCATTCTGATTGCGCAAGTACCAGGCGGTATGCTGACGAACATGGAAGGTCAGCTAAAAGAACAAGGTGCGGCGGATCGTTTGGATGAAGTATTAGAAGAAATCCCAAGAGTACGTAAAGATCTTGGTTACATCCCACTTGTTACCCCTACGTCTCAGATCGTAGGTACACAAGCCGTGATCAATGTATTAACAGGTGAGCGCTACAAGAGCATCACTAAAGAAACGGCAGGTTTATTGAAAGGCGAATACGGGGCTGCACCAGCAGAGCTAAATGCCGAACTTCAAGCCAAAGTCCTTGAAGGTGCAGAGCCTATCACCTGTCGCCCAGCGGATCTTTTGAATGCAGAGTTGCATACGTTGACAGATGATCTTATCGCGAAAGCGAAAGAGGATGGAATATCATTAGCAGAAGATACAGTCGATGATGTTCTAACGTACGCACTGTTCCCGCAAGTGGGTCTTAAATTCCTTAAAAACCGAAACAACCCAGACGCATTTGAACCTGCTCCAGGTAAAGAGCCTGTCGTAACAGAAACGGCATCAGCCCCAGTTACTGCCACTTCATCTCCAGGTGGTGTGGAAGCTTATAGCGTTAAAGTAGACGGGCAGGTTTACAATGTGGAAGTAGGACCTCAGGGGCAATTAACCTCTGTTACACCAACATCTGCACCTCAACCCGCTGCGGCTCCAGTTGCACAGGCATCAAATGATGCAGAAGCGGTTCCAGCGCCATTAGCAGGAAACATCTTTAAGGTGAACGTTCTACCTGGCTCAGAAGTAGCAGAAGGTGATGTTTTACTTATTCTTGAAGCGATGAAGATGGAAACAGAAGTTCGTGCTGCACGTGGCGGTGTTGTTCAAGATATTCACGTGAAAGAAGGTGATGCCGTGACGGTAGGTGCACCACTATTAAGCCTAGCGTAAGGGAGCATCATGGAAGGATTGTTGACCCTTTGGGCTGAAACAGGGATCGCCAACTTCGAGTTCGGTCAAATTTGTATGATCCTTGTGGGCTGTGGGCTTTTGTACCTTGCAATAGCAAAAGGTTTTGAGCCCCTTCTATTACTACCGATAGGTTTTGGTGCTGTTTTAGCGAATATCCCAAATGCTGGGTTTACCGACGAAGGTGGCTTGCTCTATTTGGTCTACTACATCGGTATTGAATCTGGTGTGTTCCCACTCCTTATCTTTATGGGAGTTGGGGCAATGACCGACTTTGGGGCGCTTATTGCTAACCCTAAAACCCTTTGGTTAGGTGCTGCGGCGCAGTTTGGTATATTTGCCACTTTATTTGGTGCAATTTTACTTAACTATGTGCCAGGTATGGAATTCAACATGGCTGACGCGTCATCCATCGCTATTATTGGCGGTGCAGACGGACCAACGGCTATTTTCTTAGCCAGCCAATTATCGCCAGACTTATTAGGTGCTATAGCGGTTGCTGCATACAGCTACATGGCATTAGTCCCAATTATTCAGCCGCCGATTATGAAGGCGCTGACGAACCCTGAAGAACGTAAAATTCAGATGGCTCAGCTTCGCCACGTAAGTAAAGGTGAGAAAGTACTGTTTCCATTAGCTGTATTACTCATGACGATTCTTTTCTTACCTTCGGCGACGCCTTTAGTGGGGATGTTTTGTCTTGGTAACTTGATGCGTGAAGCTGGCGTGGTAGATCGTCTTTCAAGTACAGCGCAGAACGAGCTTATCAACATCGTAACTATTTTCTTAGGTCTTGGTGTAGGTTCTAAGCTTCAAGCTGAACAGTTCTTAAACTTTGAAACATTGGGTATTTTGGCTCTTGGTGCTGTCGCATTCAGTATTGGTACTGGAGCCGGTGTTCTAATGGCTAAGCTACTGAATAAGTTTTCTAAAGAAGACATCAACCCGCTTATCGGTGCTGCTGGTGTATCCGCTGTTCCTATGGCTGCTAGGGTAGTAAACAAAGTGGGTTTAGAAGCGAATCCGCAAAACTTCCTTCTAATGCATGCGATGGGACCTAACGTAGCGGGAGTATTGGGAAGTGCGGTTGCAGCAGGTATTTTGTTGGCATTAGTGGGATAACGTTCAACGAAATTGAGATCTGATGATTAACCAAACATTGTAAAATGGTTTATAGTCAAAGGGATGCTTCTGCATCCCTTTCATTTTTTTGAGTATCAAGGGAACTTGTGTATGACGGACAACAAAAAAGTGGTGATTACCCAGTTTGGTGAGCCTGACGTGTTAGCCATTCAAAGTGAAGCAATACCAGAGCCTGAAGCGGGCGAAGTATTGGTTAAAGTGCATTTTGCTGGGGTAAACCCGATTGACGTTAAAACAAGAAAAGGACTAGGTTGGGCGGCTGAAGCCAACAAAGACAACCTCCCTTGGACACCTGGGTATGATATCTCGGGCGTCGTGGAAAAATGTGGTGAAGGCGCTGAAGAATTTAAGGCAGGCAGCTTTGTTGCTGGTCTTATTGGCTTTCCAGCTCAGGCAGGCGGTTATAGCCAATATGTCTGTGTTAAGGAAGATCAGCTTAGTCTCGTGCCAGATAGCGTGACACTTGAAGCTGCCGCAGTCTTGCCTGTTGCGGGACAAACCGCGGCTCAAGCACTTAATAAAGCCAAAGTTACAGGAAATGATCGCGTGTTGATTCTCGCGGGTGCTGGCGGTGTTGGGCATTTAGCGATTCAATTCGCAGTCGCCGCTCAAGCAGAAGTTTTTACAACATGCAGTGAAGATAACTTAGATTACCTAGCAACACTTGGTGCGCATGCGATCAACTATCAGTTTGCTCCTGTATCTGAGCGTGTTGAAGATGTCGATGTATTGATTGATTTAGTTGGTGGTGACGCTGCGTTAGATGCTTTGAAATGCTTGAAAGACAACGCGCGAGTCATTACGGTTCCGACGATCACAGCTGAGCTTATTTGCGATAAAGCCAAGATGTTGGGCTTTGAAGCAAGTGGTATGTTGGTAGAGCCTGATACTGAGCAGCTAGATACAATGCTGTATATGGTTAGTGTTGGCATTGTAAAAACGGAAGTACAAAAAATATTCTCTTATACCGATGTTGCTAAGGCGCATGAACATGTTGAAGGTGGTCACACCCGAGGCAAAGTGCTGCTCGATATGAAATGTTAGACGGCTTTACTGAATGGTTTAGCCAGTCTGCTTTATGGGTCCTCTTTTCAACCGGCTTTTTAAGTGCAACATTATTGCCTGGCGGATCCGAAGCCAGCTTGTTGGTTGCCTTAAAACTTAATCAATACCCCGTATATCAACTTGTATTGGTCGCTACCCTTGGTAACACATTGGGAGGTTTGACCAACTATTGGATTGGACTTTTTCTTCCAAATCGAACCCATTCGGAAAAATATGGTCATAAAGCTTTACAGTGGATAAAGCAATATGGCTATATCACTCTTCTATTCAGTTGGCTGCCTATTGTGGGTGATCCGCTTTGTTTAGCGGCAGGCTGGCTCAGAATGAAATTTATACCTTGTCTAATTCTCATCGCCACAGGCAAAGCGATACGTTATAGCGTGATCGCGGCAGCATTCGTCGGTTTTTAAAGGAGTCTTCATGAGAAAAGTTTGGTTTGGTGCAACTGCGTCACTGTTTGTCGCGGGTTGCTCTTCTCTTGCACCCGTCACTTTTTTCTCTTCAGTACCCGAAGGGATTACCCTTGTTGAAGAGGTTAAGCCACAATCTGGCAAGGTTGTGATTCCATACAAAAAATACCAACTAGATAATGGACTAACGGTCATTCTTGCCCCAGACGACTCAGACCCTCTTGTGCATGTCGATGTGACTTATCATGTGGGTAGTGCACGTGAAGAAATAGGAAAATCTGGCTTTGCACATTTCTTTGAGCACATGATGTTTCAAGGAAGCGAAAATGTTGGTGATCAAGAGCATTTTAGAATCATCACAGAAGCGGGTGGAACATTAAACGGAACCACGAACAGAGATCGAACCAATTATTTTGAAACAGTTCCTGCAAATCAATTGGAAAAAATGCTCTGGTTAGAGTCAGACCGTATGGGCTTTTTGCTTGATGCCGTTTCTCAACGAAAATTTGAAATCCAAAGAGATACCGTTAAAAACGAACGTGCACAAAACTACGAAAACCGACCGTATGGGTTGATGTGGGAACGCATTGGCGAAGCCATGTACCCTGAAGGTCATCCATATTCTTGGCAGCCGATTGGCTATGTCGAAGATCTCGATCGAGTCGATGTGAATGACTTGAAAGCCTTTTTCCTCCAGTGGTACGGACCAAACAACGCTACCCTGACCATCGGTGGTGACTTTGATACTGAAGAAACATTAAATTGGATAAACCAATATTTCGGCTCCATTCCTGTTGGACCTGAAGTGAAAAAAGCGGAAAAGCAGCCAGCAACATTAACAGAAGATCGCTACATCACTTTGGAAGATAGAATCCAACAACCTATGGTTATGGTTTCGTGGCCAACAACGTTCCAAGGGCACGACTCTAATGCCTCGTTAGAAATGCTCTCGACCGCACTGGGTGATGGCAAAAACAGCATGCTTTATCAGCAGTTTGTTCAATCTGGAAAAGCGGTGGATGTCGGTGCTTTCCAAGATTGTGCAGAACTCGCCTGTACTTTTAGTGTTTATGTTATGGCAAAGGCGGGGGAATCAGGAAACCTTAAGCCTATTTATAATGAGCTGATGGGTAGCCTGAAAAGGTGGTCGGAAAAAGGCGTGTCTGAATATCAGCTTGAGACGATGATTGGTCGCGCTGAAGCAAACGCTATCTTTGGGCTTGAAAGTGTTCGAGGTAAGGTGACTCAACTGGCGTCAAATGAGACCTTTTTTGGTCAACCGGATCGCATTGAAGAGCAGTTGGAACAGCTTAGAACGGTTACTCCAGACAGTGTTCAATCTGCTTATCAGCACTACCTAGTAAACAATCACAAAGTGGTCTTGAGTGTTGTACCGAAAAATAAAGCCGACTGGGCAGTAAAGCCAGCGACTTTTGTTACGCCGAAGCGCACCTTACCTGAATATCAAAAAGTAAAAGAGTCTGATCTTGCTTATCGCAAAGCGGTCGATACGTTTGATCGTTCGGTCGTGCCAAAAGTCTCAGGTGCAGTTAAAGGGACGATGCCCGATTTATACCGAATCTATTTAGACAGTGGTGTTGAAATTCTAGGGACAGTCAGTGATGAAACACCAACCGTTCAGCTTGATATTAAACTACCTGCCGGAAATCGTTACGTTGCAGAAGGGCAAGAAGGGTTGGCTGGCTTAACAGCAACCATGATGACAGAAGGTACGCTGAAACGCTCTGCCAAAGAAATTCAAACAGAGCTAGACCGTTTAGGGAGTTATGTTTCATTTGATGCAGGCTCTTATTCAACGGTTATTAGTGTGTCTGGGTTAGAGAAGAACCTTGCTGAAACCTTGGCATTGGTAGAAGAAATGATCCGCGAACCGGCGTTTCGTGAGAGTGATTTTGAGCGAGTTAAGCAGCAAGCGATTCAAGGCATTGTCTATGAACATCAAAAGCCAAGTTGGTTAGCTTCTCAGGCGACTCGCCAAGTGTTATTCAACGGTAGTCGTTTTGGTCGTTCGAGCGATGGCACCAGAACGTCAATCAATGGTTTGACACTAGAAGATGTCAAAGCATTCTACAGTGAGCATTATACGCCGCAAGGCGCGCAAGTTGTCATTGTTGGCGATATTAAAAAGCGCGATGCGAAGACATCACTGTCATTCTTGAACGACTGGAAAGGCAATTCAGCACCACTGTATACGCCCCAAGTGATTCAACCACTTGAAGGACAAAAAATCTTCCTAGTAGATAAGCCCGGAGCACCACAAAGTGCAATTCGATTGGTTAAGCAAGGTCTGCCTTTCGATACGACGGGTGAAATGCACCTAGGACAGCTAGCAAACTACAATTTGTCGGGGAACTTCAACAGCCGAATTAACCAAAACCTCCGTGAAGACAAAGGTTACACATATGGTGCATACGGCTATGTGTATGGGATGAAAGAAACGGGATTGATTGTATTCTCAGCCGAAGTACGAGCGGATGTTACGGTAGAGTCATTGGATGAAATCATCAATGAGCTTAATGAAGTTTCAACGAGTGGCTTAACGGAAGAAGAGCTGCAGTTTATGCGATTAGCACGTGGTCAGGCAGATGCACTGAAGTATGAAACCCCGTCGAAGAAATCTCAGCTGCTATCAAGAATTCTTACTTACTCTTTAGAAGAGGATTATCTAGAGCAACGCGATAACCTATTACAATCTGTTGAGCTTGGCACATTGAACAAAGTGGCTGCAAAATGGTTTAACCCATCTGATTTCCAGATCATAGTTGTGGGTGACGCGGAAAAACTTGCACCAAAGTTGAAAAAGTTTGGACTATCTATCGAAAAACTTGAAATCGAGCAATAGAGCACACATAACTGTTGTTTAGGGTTAACAGATCCTAGAGATGCATACAAAACGTAAGTTTGATATGCATCTCCAACATGAATACCAGTAGACGGGAAACTCACTTTCTCATTTATTAGTATTTGCTTCAATTTCATAGTAATCAAAGACCAGAATGATTATTCTAGCCTGATACTAAACAGATAAGTGAACTGAGTTTTGACTGTATTCTCCAAGCGACTTCAGAAAGTCGCAAAAGACCCTTCTATTTTTGAGCAGTATGGACGTGGCGTGGAAAGAGAGTCGTTACGTTACACTTCAGATGGTCATCTAGCACTGACACCTCATCCTAAAGCGCTAGGGTCAGCACTCACTAACCGCTGGGTAACAACTGATTTTTCTGAATCATTGTTGGAATTTATTACTCCGGTTTCCCACTCGGTAAATGACGTGATAAGTCAGCTGTCGGATGTGCATCACTTTACGCAAAAGAAGTTGGATGGCGAAAAGTTTTGGCCGCTGTCAATGCCATGCTTCATTAAGAATGAAGACGATATCACGCTGGCTCAGTACGGTGAATCAAACACAGGTAAAATGAAAACCTTATACCGTGAAGGCTTAAAGCGTCGATACGGTAGCTTGATGCAGGTAATTTCCGGTGTTCACTTTAATTTTTCTTTTCCTGAAAACTTTTGGGATGCGTTATACGGTGAGCAAGACCAAAAAAGTCGTGAAGATGCGAAGTCGGATGCGTATTTTGACTTAATTCGAAACTACTATCGATTTGGTTGGATGATCCCATTCTTTTACGGAGCATCTCCAGCATTATGTCCATCCTTTATTCAAGGTAGAGATTCAAAACTGCCCTTTGAAAATATAGGTGAAACGCTCTATTTACCTGAAGCTACCTCCCTTCGTTTAAGCGACCTCGGTTACACCAATAGCGCTCAAAGTGAGTTGAAAATTGGTTTCAACAGCTTGAATCAGTATCTTGAGGGGCTGAATGCTGCTATCCATACACCATCGGCAGAGTTTGCGCAGCTCGGTGTAAAAGTGGATGGAGAATATCGCCAGTTAAATTCGAATGTCCTGCAAATCGAAAATGAGCTGTATGCTCCAATACGTCCAAAGCGTGTTACTCATTCCGGTGAAAAGCCATCTGAAGCGCTTCATCGTGGTGGGGTTGAATACATTGAAGTACGTTCACTTGATGTTAACCCATTCAGCCCTGTCGGGGTTGATGAGCAACAGATCCGATTCCTCGACTTATTCCTTACATGGTGTGTTCTGTCCGAATCCGAAGAAATGGATAACTGTGAGCTCGAATGTTGGCGAGATAACTGGAGCAAAGTGATCCTAGAAGGTCGAAAAGTTGGTTTAGAGCTCCAAATCGGTTGTAAAGGTGAACGACTTACGCTTCAAGATTGGGGGCATCGAGTATTCAAAGAGCTTCGCTTAATTGCAGAAATTATGGATGAGCAACATGGCTCGACAGATTACCAAAAAGTATGCGATGAACTGGAAACTTGGATAGATCAGCCTGATTTAACGATTTCTGGTCAGCTTCTCGCTCAAACTAAAGAGCACGGCGGTATTGTTGGTATTGGCATGCATTTGGGGAAAGCGTATAAACAAGCGCATCTGAATCACGAATACCAAGCCTACAACGAAGAGATGATGGAACAAGAAGTTCTGGATTCTCGAGAAGCACAATCTCGAATAGAAGCTAACGAAACACAGCCTTTTGATGCTTTTCTAGATGACTATTTTGCCTACTTGAAGCAATAGAACAAATGAAGATAAAACCGCTGCTATTGGTTGTATTGACCAGCTCTGTACTCATGGGGTGCGCTACCGCACCCCCCAAGAAACAGCACAACTTGTGCGATATCTTTAAAGAGAAACCAAGCTGGTATGATGATGCTAAAGATATGGAAGACGAATGGGGAACCCCTGTTCATGTTGCCATGGCTTTTATTAAGCAAGAAAGCAGTTTTATCCACGATGCCAGACCACCAAAAGACTATTTATTAGGGTTTATTCCTTGGGGGAGAGTGAGTAGTGCGTACGGTTACGCGCAAGCTCAAGATCCTGCATGGAGTGACTTTCAAAAAGCGACCAATCATGGTGGGTCAAGAACGAATTTCGATGATTCCATTATGTTCGTAGGTTGGTATACTCACGAAACCCAGCGACAATTGGGCGTTTCAAAGTGGGATGCCTATAATCAATATTTGGCTTATCACGAAGGTCGCGGCGGTTATAAGCGCAAGACCTATGCCAGCAAACCATCGCTTAAAAAAGTTGCTCGAAAAGTCGAGCAGCAAGCAAAAAACTATGGCTGGCAACTTAAACAATGTAAAGACGAGTTGGAAAGCAGCAGAAGCTGGTTTTTTTGACCGATATAATAAGGAATTTATCCGATGCCATTACTAGATAGTTTCACCGTTGATCACACTAAGATGAACGCTCCTGCGGTTCGCGTGGCGAAAACCATGCAGACACCAAAAGGAGACACGATCACTGTGTTTGATTTGCGATTCACCGCGCCTAACAAAGACATTCTTTCAGAAAGAGGCATCCATACGTTAGAGCACCTTTATGCGGGTTTCATGCGTGCGCATTTGAATGGTTCTAATGTGGAAATTATCGATATTTCTCCGATGGGCTGTCGTACAGGTTTCTACATGAGTCTTATTGGCACGCCAACAGAATCTCAGGTAGCAGAAGCTTGGCTAGCAGCAATGAAAGATGTGCTGAAGGTAGAAAGCCAAAATCAAATTCCAGAATTGAATGAATATCAGTGTGGGACTGCAGACATGCACTCTCTTGATGAAGCAAAAGCGATTGCGACTGCGATTATCGATGCTGGTATTGCTGTAAATAAAAATGATGAACTGGCGTTGCCAGAGTCAATGTTAAAAGAACTTAGTATCAAGTAAGGGCTTAGTTCTTTGTACATTGAAGATAAATAGCGTTAAGTAAACGTTTAAGCCCGCGGATGTCGCGGGTTTTTTAATTCCATGAATTCTTACTTTTCGAACCCCATCTGACGTTTTCCGAGATCCGTTAAGTCATCCATAGTGGCTCGATTTTGATAACTGACTTCGTGATCTTCCGGTGAAAAGTCAGGGCAACTTCTACCGGCAAGAAATGCGCCTTTTTGTTTTGATTGAAATCGTCGGTTTTTCTCACAATCTGGTGCGGCGCCGATAAACATGACATTGCTGTAGCCATTTCCAGAGTGCTTATCTTCTACAGCGTGTACTGTATCTGGGTGCCACCACACAGTATCACCAGGCTCCATATTTGGAATACTGACTAAACCTTGAAGCAATAAATCATGCCATTTCTTGTTTACGGTTAGCGCTCGACCTGGCTGCGCCCCACATAGGTCATCTTCTTCAATATCATCTTGCAGCGCTCTTAGCAGCATGTAAGGCATAGAAAGGGTTGTAGGTATGAGCTGCAATGTACCGTCTCCGGCACCTTGTGGTGTTAAGGCTACCCAGCCTTGAAACGTTCTGAATACACTACAAACAGCCGATGAATTAAATTCTTCAACAGCGATTCGATGTCTAGCATCAAATGCCTGATACTCTTTCCATTGACCATTGAAAACATTGCGATAAACCTGACGATAATTGGGTTCTAACCAACGCTCGATGGAACCGGAATCGACATGAGGGGATAAACCTAACGAGGTATCCCCTGGGCTCCTACGTCTAACTCGGTCAGCATAGCTCACCTCCAAATCCGGGTTAAACTCTTTCTGCCCGTCATGTTCAAACTCCCATAAGCGATTGAGATGGCTGCGCAGTTTCGCCATATTTTGATGCTGACGAGCCCAAACTTGAGCTTTAGACCAATAGAGACCAAAAATCTGAGGCTTATCTGACTTCAACTGGCTGAAATAATTATCTTCAACCTTTGGGGTATGGTCGTAGTAACCATTTTCAATAATATAACGCTCCAAAGCTGTATTGTGTTCTTCCACTTCGCTTCCCGGCAAAACACCTCGGATGACAACGCAGCCAGCTCGTTGGATCTTGAAAGTCTGCTGTTCATTGAAACCACTCTTAATGTCTGAATACTGATATATAGGTACGGAGTGACCATTCATTTCTTCATCTTTAATTCGAGCGACTTCTGACTTTAATGTTTCTGCGACTTCTTCGAATTTTTCCTTATAATCAGGGAGTTCGATTTGAAGTTGCTTTTTAAGGGCTCTAATTTGAGCTGAGATGTTGTCCGCCGATAGTGCCATGTTAAGCTTCTCCTTTACAATAAAGCGACACGTGTCTAGAAAAGCTAGCTCGAAAGACGACTTTGAATTGAGTGTTCGTTCACGCTATTCGTAATCATGGAAAATTAAAGGAGCGCAATTCTCACTTTTGAATCTGAGGTGAGGGTAGCTAGGCGTAAGAAAAACGGTTTTATGCGAGAGAAACGCCCTGACTTATCAGGGCGGATATTTTTTGCTACTGATGAGAAGGGTAAACTTTGACCAGTTTTATTTTGTTCTCAGTAAAATCAATAATTTCCATAGGGTGGCTCGCCACCTGGATACTTAACTGGCTTTCAGGAATATCCTCAAGGTGCTCTAGGATCAGCCCGTTTAATGTTCTTGGACCATCGGTTGGAAGCTCCCAACTCAACCCTTTATTGATATCCCTAATATTGGCACTACCTTCAATTAAGAAACTTCCGTCGTTTTGTGGTGTAATTTCTTCAGAAAGGCTTGGTGCCATAGAGGTTGTAAACTCGCCAACGATCTCTTCTAGAATATCTTCAAGTGTAATCAAGCCGATGATGTCACCATATTCATTTACAATCAGACCAATACGTTCTTTGTTTCGTTGGAATTTGAGTAATTGAACATTCAATGGTGTCGCTTCAGGAATGAAATACACTTCATCTGCTGCCCTTAATAGGGTTTCTTTAGTGAATTCATTCTTGTCTAGCATCAGACGGTAAGATTCTCTTAATCTCAGCATTCCGACGACTTCATCAATTTGGTCGCGGTAAAGAACAACTCTGCCATGAGGCGAATGCGTTAACTGACGAACGATAGATTTCCAATCGTCGTTAATGTCGATACCGGTAATCTCGTTGCGAGGCACCATGATGTCATTTACCGTCACGTGTTCCAAATCAAGAATCGAAATCAGCATGTCTTGGTGTCGGCGAGGAATCAGCCCGCCAGCTTCATTCACCACGGTTCGGAGTTCTTCAGAACTCAAATGATCATCGTCGCCGTGTTTGGCTTTTATGCCAAGGATGCGCAAGAACCCGTTAGTAATGAAGTTAACGAGTAATACTAATGGCGACAGTATCTTCATAAGTAAAGTCAGTACGACAGAACTGGCGTAGGAGACCTTTTCAGGGTAAAGAGACGCAAGAGTTTTTGGCGTGACTTCGGCAAAGACAAGGACGACTAGAGTTAGGGCACCAGTGGCTATCGCAACCCCTAAATCACCATATAAGCGCATCCCTAAGATAGTTGCGATTGCAGACGCAAGGATATTAACTAGGTTGTTACCAATCAGAATCAGACCGATCAATCGGTCTGGACGATCCAGTAGTTTCTCAACTCGGCGAGCACCTTTATGTCCTTCTTTAGACAGGTGTTTAAGACGGTATCGATTGAGTGACATCATCCCGGTTTCAGAACCAGAAAAGTAACCGGAAATGACGATCAATACCGCCAGCAGGGCAAATAAGACGCCCGTTGATATATCATCCAAAGTTGTAACTGTCCTTATATTACGGAATTGGTGAAGTAATGAGCAAAAGCGGTCTTCTCCAACTTTTTAGAGCGGTTGAAAAAGAAAAGCAAGTATAAATCAGCTAAGAATGATCTCTCGCACAAAGCGGCTTCCAAAGTACGCAAGAGTGAGCAGTGTCGCACCACTTACTGCAAACCAAGTCACTTTTTTTCCACGCCAGCCTTGCTGATAGTGTCCCCACAAAAGCACGGTATAGATAACCCAAGCGATAAAAGACAAAATAGCCTTATGTGCCTTGCCTTGTATGAACATGTCTTGAACAAATACGTAGCCTGTCAGCAGTGTTGCTGATAAGAGTACAGTTCCAATCAAAATGATCTTGAAAAGTTGCCTTTCCACCATCATTAATGGAGGCAGATTAGGGTTAATGGTCAGAGCTTTTTTGGCTTTAAGTTTATGATCTAGCCACGCTAGCTGCAGTGCATAAAGCGCAGCGATAGTTAACGTTGAGTATGAAAACAACGCTAAAGAAATATGGATCAATAGTTTAGGGTCGTTTTCTAAATGCGTAATGTAGGCACTTGGTAAAAATGTGGCTGCAGATAAGTTTATTGCCGAAAACCCGTAAACAACTGGAAGCAAAAACCACAAGCGTGTTTTGAACATGGAGGCGCTCATCACCAGTGAAATTATAAAGCTGATGAGAGAAGCGACGTTGAGAATACTCAGGTTTTGCCCTGAACCGTCAAAGATTAGATCACTAAGAAGCCAAGCATGGAAAACCAAAGCTAAAAGAGCGCTGACAAATACGGTACGCGTTTTAATACCTGTTTGATTAGCAAGGCCTGGAACGATGGTCGCGACGGCCAAGAAATAAAGAATAACAGCTATAACCGCAATCAAATTTTCCATGGTTTCCACAATTTTACTGTCAGAATAAGGGATTATACCCAAGTGACCTGCAAGTTCATAGCATAGATACTGAAGTCACTTCAAGGATTCATAACACAGAAGACAGACACTCGTGTGTGTATATTGTATACTCGCGGCAAAGTATCGCATTGATTAGGCGAATAAGTAATGTTTGAGAATTTAACGGATAGACTATCCAGTACGCTGAAAAATATCAGCGGTAAAGGTCGACTGACCGAAGACAATATCAAAGACACACTGCGTGAAGTGCGGATGGCGTTGCTTGAGGCCGATGTTGCGCTTCCCGTCGTTCGAGATTTCGTAAAACGCGTTAAAGAAGGCGCGGTCGGTGTTGAAGTCTCTAAATCTCTGACCCCAGGTCAAGAGTTCATCAAGATAGTTCAAAGCGAACTTGAAGCCGTGATGGGAGAGTCGAACGAGGCTCTAAACCTTGCGGCTCAACCACCTGCTGTCATCTTGATGGCGGGTTTACAAGGTGCAGGTAAAACCACTAGTGTCGGTAAACTCTCTAAGCTACTGACCGAGCGCGACAAGAAGAAAGTATTGGTTGTTTCTGCGGATGTTTATCGCCCAGCCGCGATAAAACAGCTTGAAACGTTAGCCAGTGACGTTGGCGTTGATTTCTTCCCATCTTCGGCAGACCAAAAGCCTATCGATATTGCTAATGCTGCTATCGATCATGCGAAGAAAAAATTCTATGACGTTCTTGTTGTCGATACCGCGGGTCGCCTCGCTGTCGATCATGAAATGATGGAAGAAATCCAAGAGCTTCATTCGGCCATCACACCAGTTGAAACCTTGTTTGTTGTCGATGCGATGACAGGTCAAGATGCGGCGAACACAGCAAAAGCCTTTGGCGACGCGCTTCCATTGACGGGTGTTATCTTAACGAAAGTAGATGGTGATGCGCGTGGTGGTGCAGCGTTGTCTGTTCGCCATATCACAGGCAAGCCGATTAAATTCTTGGGTGTGGGTGAAAAAACCGATGCTCTAGAAGCATTCCATCCTGATCGTGTCGCATCTCGTATTTTGGGTATGGGTGACGTACTGTCACTGATCGAAGATCTACAGCGCAATGTGGATCAAGACAAAGCGGAAAAGCTGGCAAAGAAATTCAAAGAGAAAAAAGGCTTTGATTTGGAAGATTTCCGTGAGCAGCTTGGTCAGATGCAGAACATGGGCGGCATGATGGGAATGATGGACAAACTGCCAGGTATGTCCCAACTACCAGATAACGTGAAAGATAAAGTAGACGACAAGATGTTCAAGCAAATGGAAGCCATCATTAATTCCATGACCATGAAAGAGCGTCAGCGCCCAGAAATCATTAAAGGTTCACGCAAAAAGCGTATCGCTTCGGGTTCAGGTACCCAAGTGCAAGACGTTAATCGCATGCTGAAGCAGTTCACTCAAATGCAGAAAATGATGAAGAAAATGCAGAAGGGTGGCATGAAAGGCATGATGAGAAATATGCAAGGTATGATGGGTGGAATGGGAGGCGCGGGCGGAGGATTTAATCCGTTCGGTCGATAACAACAGCCGTTGTATGAAAAAAAAGGAAGCGAATGAATTTGCTTCCTTTTTTTACTTTTATGCTAAACAAAACCAATGCGAGGTCAGTATTTTTTCAAGTTGTTATCGCGCTCACATAAAAATGTCGCGTATTCATGTGGTGAAAAAATAGCTAAAAGCCTTGCAATGACTAGTAATAAGAGTAAAATTCCGGAGCTTTATTTTGGCACGAGACCCCAAATTCCTCGGTAATAAGAGGAGTTAATGGGGTTATATTTATTTTTGAGAAAGCAAAGAGGACGACATGGTAACCATTCGTTTGGCACGTCACGGCGCGAAGAAGCGTCCATTCTATCAAATCGTAGTAGCGGACAGCCGCAAAGCTGCAACTGGCCGTTTCATCGAGAAAGTGGGTTTCTTTAACCCTACTGCTCAAGGTCAAGAAGAAGGTCTACGTCTAGACCTAGATCGCGTTAACCATTGGGTTGGTCAAGGCGCGACTGTTTCTGACCGCGTAGCTAAGCTAGTTAAAGACGCTCAAAAAGCGGCTTAATTCTTTTAAAGAAGATAATTAGTTTATGTCGATGAAGGATAAAGAAACAATGAGCGAGCAAGTCGAGAAAATTGTTGTAGGTAAGTTTGGTGCTTCTTACGGCATTCGTGGCTGGCTTAAGGTTTTCTCCTACACAGACAATGCTGAAAGTATTTTTGACTATAGCCCTTGGTTTATTAAACAAAAGGGTGATTGGGTGGAATGCAAAGTTGAAAGTTGGAAGCGCCATAACAAAGGGATGGTGTGTAAATTAGAAGGTCTAGAGATCCGCGAGGAAGCTCACCTACTAACCAATTTTGAAATTGCAATAAACCCCGCTTCTCTACCTGAATTGTCAGAAGATGAGTTCTACTGGCGTGAATTGTTCGGTATGCAAGTTATTACCACTAAAGGGTATAACCTTGGTGAGGTCGTTGACCTATTAGAAACTGGCTCGAACGATGTTTTGGTTGTAAAAGCGAATCTAAAAGATGCTTTTGGCCAAAAGGAACGATTAATTCCGTTCCTTGAAGAGCAAGTGATCATTCAAGTTGATCGCGAAGCTCAACGGATCGAAGTTGACTGGGATCCTGGATTCTAGCTTCAGAATTTAGAGCGAGAGAACACATGTGGGTTGGCGTAATTAGCCTTTTTCCTGAAATGTTCCGTTCTATTACGGATTTTGGAGTAACAGGTCAAGCGGTTAAAAAAGGTCTCTTGTCGGTAGAGACATGGAATCCTAGAGATTTCACTCACGACAAGCATCGCACTGTTGATGATAGACCTTACGGTGGTGGTCCTGGTATGTTGATGATGGTTCAGCCTTTGCGCGATGCCATTCAAACAGCCAAACAAGCCTCACCGGGAAAGACGAAAGTCATTTACCTTTCTCCTCAAGGTCGAAAACTTGACCAAAAAGGAGTGGAAGAATTGGCAACGAATGAGAATTTACTTCTTATTTGTGGTCGTTACGAAGGGGTAGATGAGCGCATCATACAATCTGAGATTGATGAAGAATGGTCAATCGGAGATTTTGTGATGACGGGTGGTGAAATACCAGCCATGACGCTAATTGATTCCGTCTCTAGGTTTGTACCTGGGGTATTGGGAGATTTTGCATCGGCAGAGGAAGATTCTTTTGCTAATGGCTTGTTAGATTGCCCGCATTATACGCGCCCTGAAGTGTTGGATGGTATTGAAGTACCAAGTGTACTCAAGTCTGGAAATCACAAGGACATTCGTCGCTGGCGGTTAAAGCAATCGCTAGGTCGCACCTGGATTAGAAGACCAGAGCTTCTGGAAAACCTAGCTCTGACTGACGAACAGGAATTATTACTTGCCGAGTTCATTAGAGAACATCGAAGCAAGTAACCTATTGAATTTAGTATCAGTTTATTCTAGGAATTTACAAAATGAGCAACATCATCAAAGCTCTTGAGCAAGAGCAAATGAAATCAGATCTACCTAAGTTTGCACCAGGTGACACTGTTGTAATTCAGGTTAAAGTAAAAGAAGGTGACCGTGAGCGTCTACAGGCATTCGAAGGCGTTGTAATCGCTATTCGTAACCGTGGTCTACACTCTGCATTCACAGTTCGTAAGATCTCGAACGGTGAAGGCGTTGAGCGTACGTTCCAAACTCACTCTCCAATTGTTGACAGCATTGAAGTTAAGCGCCGTGGTGCAGTACGTCGTGCCAAACTGTACTACCTACGTGAGCGTTCTGGTAAGTCAGCTCGTATTAAAGAGAAACTTGCTAAGAAGTAATGCTGATTGCATTCTCATAGTAAAAACGGGTTCCCAATTTGGGAACCCGTTTTTTTTGCAGTAGAGAATAGTGTTAGGGTATACACTCTCAGTCATCTTTTCGAGCTTTGCTGAGCTCTTTGTCTTGTTATAAAAAGGAAACTAAATGAAACGTCTTCATATTGCCGCGGCTGTCATATTGAATCCGGCTAAAGACCAAGTCTTCATCACTAAGAGAGCTGACAAAGCTCATAAAGGTGGTTTATGGGAGTTTCCTGGTGGCAAGGTGGAAGAAGGTGAAACGGCTCAGGATGCAACCATTAGAGAGCTTTTTGAAGAGATTGGGATAAAGGTGACCACGTTGAGTCATTTGGTATCACTGAAACACGATTATCCAGATAAGTCTTTAGAGTTTGATTTCTTTGTTGTGACGGATTTTGAAGAAGAGCCTTACGGTAAAGAGGGGCAACAAGGAGGCTGGGTGAATATAGTGGACCTTCAACAATATGATTTCCCTGAAGCTAACGTACCCATCTTGGAAAAGGTTATGAACATTTACGGTGCGGCAACCTCGAAATAACTGACCAGTAATAGGTGAGATTAGATGGGGAAGACCTTGTTGAATTACTTAAAGAGACGCATATGGCGTCTCTTTGTACTTGTTTAGGGGGAGCTGAAGCTCCTAGTGAGCATCTTCTGACCAGCCATCAGAATCGGACATGTCTGGAGCACCTGCAATCGATTTCTCTTCTTCTGCCCATTCACCAAAATCAATAAGTTGACATTTTTTACTGCAAAAAGGGCGAAAAGTACTTTTCTCCCCCCATTGCACATCAGCTTGGCAAGTTGGGCATTTTACGATGGTAACGTTATTCATAGTGTGCTTTTGATTAGGTTCTGATGAGTGTTGATTCTAGCATGTTTTGCAAGACAAGAAGTACAGAGTCTAGCTACAAATAGCCAAGTCAAATTCGATATCATGTGGGTAAGCTTGCCCTGACTCAAAGCTCATAAATTTTATCGCAAAGCGATTCTTATGACCTGAAATCATCGGGTAAACACCGTATTCCAATGGGATGTTTAAGCGCAGAATGTTGGCTTCTTCTGCATCACTTTGGAAAAAACCTGCACGGGCGACGATCGGTTTTTCATGCCCTGTTTCTCGTGTCAGTTGCAACCAAAGGTGCAATGCGGAAGTCAGAGGTTGTAGAGTTCCAAGCCAGCCTTCAATGTCTCTCTTTCTATTCTCATCTGGCTGATGTAGCCAAAAGTGCAGAGAAGGTAAATCAAAACAACAAGAACCGCCTGGCAGATTGAATCGTTGACGAATGGTGCTTAAGAAGCGATCTTCTTTCAAAGATTGACCAAAACGTTCCGCTGCCATTAGATCTCTATGAACATCATCGATGTTGGAGAGAACGGCTTGCAGCATATCTTGATTAACGCCATCCACATTGAGCCAAGATTTATAGGACAAACGTTGCTTTTCTAGATCTTTGGCAAGCTCAGATTTCATTTGAATTTGCTCAAATATTTCAAGTAAATCAAAGATAGGGCGAAAGAACAGTGGGTATTGAACGGTGTCCACTTTTGCTGCCGCGTGACTCATTTGTCGCAATAGCGACTCCACTCTAAGGTAAATTCGAGTTTTTTCATTTAATGGATGTTCAAATTTATGAGTGGTCATGAAAAACGCCTTTGTGCTCCTTTCGCATTGTTATGGGCTAGTGGCTCATTGATAAATATTTGTGGTGTAGCGCTGTAACTTGCGACAACAGGTCACTCTCTGGTGAATCATTGTCTATTACATCATTCGCATGGTTCAAGCGATCTTCTCGAGTCGCTTGTGCATTTAAAATAGACTCGACCTGCGCTTGAGGGACATTATCCCTACTCACGGTACGCTGAATTTGTGTATCTCTTGATACATCGACAACCAGCACTGTATCTGCCATTGATTGTAACTGGTTCTCTACAAGCAGAGGCACAACCAATAGACCATAAGGTGATTGTATCTGCATTAAGCTTTGTTTCATTTTCTGGCGAATCATGGGATGAAGCAAGTTATTAAGCCAAAGTTTTTCATTTTCGTTCTCAAAAACTCTTGCTCTAAGTTCTACACGATTTAATGAACCATCTGAATTTAATATATCAGCGCCAAAATACTCTGCAATTTTGCCTAAACCTTCCGAGTTAGGCTCCACAACTTGTCTAGCGATAACATCAGCGTCGACAATATCGATCTTGAAGTGTTTTTGAAAAAGATTCGCTACGGTTGTTTTCCCGCTAGCAATTCCTCCAGTTAAACCAACAACAAATGCCATTCTTTGCCTTTTAAATCTGCAATAGTGAAACAGTCTATCTTTGATTCACAACTAAATGCCAAGGAAATGTGAAAAATACCAACTTGTGATGTCTTTTCCAAACAATAGGGTAACCCAACCAGCGATGGCAAGGTAAGGACCAAAAGGGAAGGCTTGTTCGATGCCTTTTTTCTGCAATCTTAGCTGAATCACACCAAACACAACACCCACTAGTGATGACATCAGGATTATGATGGGCAAACTTTGCCAACCCAACCAAGCTCCGAGTGCCGCAAGTAATTTGAAATCGCCAAATCCCATCCCTTCTTTGCCAGTAAGCAGCTTAAACAGGTAATAAACACTCCATAAACACAAGTAACCCGCCATTGCACCGATCACGGAATCAGTGAGTGATACAGGGCTGATTTCAAAGAGTGAAAGCGCTACCCCTGCCCACATAAGCGGTAAGGTGAGTTGGTCGGGGAGAAGTAAAGTGTCGAAATCAATGAAAGTGGCAGCGATAAGTACAAAAGTAAAAAAGAGAAGGGCAACAGAGAAATAACTGAACCCGAAATGGTTTGCAACAGCAAAGCTGAGACCCGCTGTAAGCAGTTCGATAAGAGGGTAACGAGCGGAGATTGCAGTGCCACAAGTGTGGCATTTACCGCGTAGAAGTAACCAGCTGAGCACTGGGACATTATCCCGAATTCTGATTTGTGTATTGCACTTTTGACAAGTAGAACGTGGAACACTTAAGGTGAGCTTCTCTGCTGGAGGCGCAATGTTGTACTCAGGAAAAGAGTCAGCACACTCTTGTCGCCACTCGTTTTCCATCATTCTTGGAAGGCGGTAAATCACGACATTCAAAAAACTACCAATGACCAACCCAAATACAGCAGCCATCAACGGAAATAGCCAAGGGTAGTAGTGAAAAGCGTCCATATATGATCTCTAAGGTGAAGTGTGCATAGCGAAGGGGAATATTAGCCCAATACACTCATTAAGTTAAATACTGGCATATACATAGAGACGACTAACCCACCAATTACGACACCAAGAAAGATGATAATGAGCGGTTCGAGTAATTTTCCGAGGTTATCAACGGTGTTATCAACTTCAAACTCGTAGACGTTCGCGACTTTATTCAGCATGTCGTCGAGTGAACCTGTTTCTTCTCCAATCATGACCATTTGCAAGACCATTTCTGGAAAAGCTTCTGTGTTTCTCATGGCGATATAAATAGGCATACCTGCTGCTGTATCTTTATAAACCTGTTCTATCGCGACTTGGTAATGCAAATTGCTGGCGGTCTTAGAGCTGGTTTTGAGCCCGTTAAGAATAGGGATACCAGCATTAAAGCTGGTGGCCAGTGTTCGGCTGAACTTGGCGATGGCTGCTTTACTAAAAACGCCTCCGATGATTGGGAATTTCAGCCCCCACCTGGAGCTTCTTAAGCGAAATTTAAACGATCGTTTTCTGATGAGTTTAAAAGCAATGCCCAGTACGGTGATAGCGACCACCATCTTCCACAAGTCGTTTTGCACTATGTGCGAGAGTTTTAGCACTTGTTGAGTAAACCATGGTAATTCAGCGCCAAACCCCGAAAACATAGTTTCAAACTCGGGTATGACGAACTTGAGCATCAGAACAGACACTCCAATTGCAGTCAAAAGAACCATGACAGGGTAGATCATCGCTTTAATGACTTTAGAACGGAGCTGCTCACTTTTTTCTTGATAGGTAGCGATACGCTCAAAAACATCAGATAAATTACCAGTCTGCTCACCAGTTTCAATCAAGTCGGTGTAAAAACTGTCAAACAGGCTGTTGGATGTGCTAAGTGCTTTAGAGATGGGCGTGCCAGCCTCTACGGACTTGGTTACCTGAGACAGGATGGATTTCATCTCTGCTTTGTTGTGGTTATCCGACACCATTCTTAACGATTGAACAATAGGGACGCCAGTTCCCAGCATGGTTGCCATTTGGCGAGTGAACACCATGATGTCTTTCTTTTTAACTTTGTGGCTCAGCTTATCGAGCAACGAGATGCCTGATTTTCTGACTTTTTTAATTTGAACTTGTTGGCTTCGCAGCTTATCGCGGACTTCAATCTCGGTGTACGCCAGAAATTGCCCAGAGGCTTTTTTCCCAGAACTGTTAATGCCTTTCCAGCGAAAGTTGTACAGTTTGAGGCGAGGGGTAATTGAACGATCCAAAATGTCTCCTTACAAATACAAGACGCGTTGCAGTTCTTGGTAGCTCGTGATGCCTTGTTTTAATATTTCAATACCAGACTGACTCAGAGTTTTCATACCGTTTTTAACCGCCAGCATTTCAATTTCTGCGATATTGGCTTTATGAGAAACAGCTTGCTGCATTTCCGTATCAAAAGGCATAACCTCATAGATACCAATTCGACCACTGTACCCTGCATTGCAATCGGCGCAGCCCTCTTTAGACGCTTGAAAAAGGGGCGTGCTAGTCTCAATTCTGTGTTTGTCTAACAGGGTTAGAGAGAGCTGGTGCGGTACTTTACAGTGAGGGCACAAACGTCTTGCTAAACGTTGAGCGATGATCAAACTCAGTGAAGACGAGAGGTTATAAGGTTCAACCCCCATATTGCCTAGTCGAATAACCGTTTCTGCCGCGGAGTTGGTATGTAAGGTTGATAGAACCAAGTGCCCTGTTTGAGCTGCCTTGATGGCGATCTCTGCTGTTTCAAAATCTCGTATCTCGCCTAGCATTACGATGTCAGGATCTTGGCGTAAAAAAGACTTGAGCGCGGCTGCAAAAGTGAAACCTATTTTAGGGCGAATTTGCACTTGGTTGATGCCTGCTAGGTTGATTTCGACCGGATCTTCAGCGGTTGAAATATTGCGTTCGACTGTGTTGAGAATGCTAAGCCCTGTGTAGAGTGAAACGGTTTTACCGCTCCCTGTTGGACCTGTCATCAGGATCATGCCCTGAGGTCGACGTAGGGCTTCGATATATAAGGCTTTCTGTTCTTCACTGTAGCCGAGCATATCGATGTTCAAATTCGCACTGCTGCTGTCCAGTAAACGTAGAACAATTTTCTCTCCCCAGAGCGTGGGCAGGGTGGATACCCGAAGATCGATAGCGGTTGTGTCGCTGAGTTTAAGCTTAATGCGCCCATCTTGAGGTAAGCGACGCTCTGCAATATCCAGTTTTGAAAGTATTTTTAATCGTGCGGCTAGCCTTCGCCCTAATTGAGGAGCTGGGCTATTGGCTTGAATAAGAATGCCGTCGCATCGCATCCGGATACGGTACATCTCTTCATAAGGTTCAAAATGAATGTCGGACGCCCCTTTACGTACTGCATCGAACAAGACTTGATGAATAAAGCGACTGACGGGTGCATCGTCTAAGCTGAGATCTTCTGCAGATTCAAATTCATCGTCACCCACTTGAACCAAATCTGCGAGTTCTTCTTGCGTGATTTCTTTAGCGCCAGTGCTGCTATCGACCCTATTTTTGCCGTACATTCTACGAATGCAGCTTGTTAATTCTCTTTCATCACAAAGCAGGATTTCGACTTGCTGATTGGTGGCAAAACGAAATTCCTCTTCTGCTTCAACGATCGTTGGATCCGATAGCGCAATAAATAGAGTATTGTTGGTGGATTCAACGGGCAACGCATTGTAGCGAGTGATCAGGTCTCGTAGACCCAGCTGCTCACATAAAGGAAGGTAGTCGTATTGATTGGTTTCGATGACAGATAAACCAAAAATCTCAGCAATATGCTGAGTCAATTCAAAAGCAGGCAGGATACCAAGCGCAGTGATAGCACTGGGGACGGTGTCCCCAGTGCTACCTATGCGCTCAATAATAGCTAACTCGTGTTCTTCACCAATAATATCGGCTTGGCGAAGAATGCTAGCTAAATTGGTGTGCATTATGGTGTAGCTTTAGGGCATGAGTCCGTTTCTATAGCAGCTAAACTCACTGTACAATTCCAACCTGTAGCCGAGCGGGCATAATCGATAGTCGTGTTTGCTGGAACACTTGATTTGGTACCGAATTTAAACTCTAAGGCATTGTCTTTAACCGTAATAGCTCCTAATTTATTTGAGTCTGCGGCAATACCCATTGCTGTAAGTATTGCTGCACTATCTGTAGCCTTGAATCCGCCGGCTTCTTGATACCAAAGTTCGGCTGGTGTCAGTATTGATTTCATTGTAGCCATGGCTGAAGCTGCTTCACTTTTCTTTACATAATCTTGGTAAGCTGGAACCGCAATAGCAGAAAGTACGCCAATAATTGCTACCACAATCATCAGCTCTATCAGCGTAAAGCCCTGTTGTTTCTTATTTTTCATAAATAACTCCGTTTATAAGGTCGTATAAAAACAGAGCGAGGATAGGAGCGTGCCAAGGGTAAGGAAACTGTAATTAAGAGATTGCTGGAGGAGGCTTTAAGAATTTTCACCTTTGTTTCAGTAGGTTACTGGCTCAGTGCGAGTGAGTTCAAATGGGGTAGGTGATGTCAGTCGCAACCTTATGATAAGGCTAAAAAAAGGAAGCTGTGCTCCCTTTTCAATCATAAGTTTATATTTATAAAACATTTCAGATTTGTGATAATGCTCAAATCTGGTTTTTCTTTCGAATTTTCGTTACTTAAAGCGCATGGAAAGATCCATTGCTTTCAAATGCTTAGTCAGTGCACCGACCGATATATAGTCGACGCCAGTGTCTGCGTATTCGCGAATCGTCGCTAGAGTAACGTTTCCAGAGTTTTCCAGCGCCGCTTTACCTGCGTTAATTTTGACGGCTTCTCGCATCATGTCCGTGGAGAAGTTATCGAGCATGATAATGTCAGCACCCGCTTCAATTGCTTCTTTTAGCTCATCTAGGTTTTCAGTTTCAACCTCAACGGGCTTCCCTGGGTTTAGGGTTTTGGCTGTTTCAATGGCTTTATGGATACCACCACAAGCAACAATATGATTCTCTTTTATTAAGTAAGCATCAAAGACGCCAATACGATGATTGAATCCGCCGCCACAAGCGACCGCATACTTTAGCGCACTTCGTAAACCAGGGATGGTTTTGCGTGTATCGAGCAGGCGGCAATCTGTGCCTTGCAGCTTTTCAGCGTATTCTGCAACCAACGTAGCGCAGCCCGAAAGCGTTTGAATAAAGTTCATGGCATTGCGTTCACCCGTTAAAAGAGCACGAGCGGGACCTGAAAGTGTGCATAGGGTTTGATTTGGCTCTACTTTATCGCCATCTTGAACATGCCACTCTATCTTTACTTCGCCACCAAGTTGCTTGAACACTTCGTCTGCCCATGCTTGACCGCAAAAGATGCCGTGTTCTCGCGTAATAATCGTTGCGGTATTGGTGGCATCCTCTGGGATTAACGCTGCGGTTATGTCTGCCGCCGGATCAAGAGTGCCCCCTAAATCTTCTTTTAAGGTGTCTTCGACTGCGCGTGTAATTTCCAATGGAAGTTGCTGTTTTAGGTAGTCAAGACGTTCTTGGCTGTTGTGTGTATTCTTCATCGCAATTCAGTAAATACCAGAGGTTGAAATTGTCTGCATCATACTCTGGCTTGGAGGATAATTCAGCTATTTATCGGTATCTAACTTAGTTACGTCTATTATTAATCAAAATTCGTTCGCCTTTTTCTAGCGTGAACTATGCCTGCATATTGATATACCCAAGTGACCTCAAGATACAGGATTCAGAGCCTCATAGTCTGTTCCAGTTCAAGGAGA
Source organism: Vibrio sp. vnigr-6D03 (assembly GCF_002835515.1). Taxonomy (NCBI): domain Bacteria; kingdom Pseudomonadati; phylum Pseudomonadota; class Gammaproteobacteria; order Vibrionales; family Vibrionaceae; genus Vibrio; species Vibrio sp. vnigr-6D03. Next base: position 123,406 of record NZ_PIZL01000015.1, on the reverse strand, counting down.
AGAACGCAGTGGAATGATGAATCCTTTCCAAGTTCTTCGACGACGGAATGGGATAGACTATGGGCTCCCGAGGGCGAGTTTAACTGGCTTTCATACTGCGTTACCGATGTTTGATTTAGAATGACTAGATCTTCATATCGCTGCCTTGCCTGAAAGCCAGTTAATTCTCGCTGAACCAGGTATATTGAGGTTACTTGGGTATATTACTTGGGTATATTACTGGGTATATACTCTGCCCACTAAACGATTTTGTAAGAATCAAACAAAATGAAAATCGATGCATCTCATTGGCTTACTGATATAAATAAAGTGGCGTCTCCTTATTACGATGAGCGACCCGAAGGTGAGGACATTTCTTTGCTGGTTGTACATCATATTAGTTTGCCTCCCCGTCAGTATGGCGGCAGATTTGTTGATGATTTTTTTGCAGGAAATCTGGACCCAACCCTTCACCCGTTTTTTGAAGTCATTAAAAACCTTAAAGTGTCCGCGCACTGTTTGATTCGTCGAACCGGTGAAATCGTGCAATTTGTTCAGTTTGATAAACGAGCCTGGCATGCTGGTGTGTCCAGTTTTGCGGGTCGCAAACGCTGCAATGATTATTCTATTGGCATTGAATTGGAAGGGTGTGAGTTCGACAGCTATACACCTGAGCAGTATGACTCATTGGTTGAGTTAACGAAATTGCTACAATCTCAATACCCAAAGATGAGTGACCACCGAATTACTGGGCATCAATACATCGCACCTCTGCGCAAATCTGATCCCGGTCTCACATTTGATTGGCGATATTTTCGCAAACTTCTCAAAACTGGATCGAACTAGCACATTTTCAGCGTGTTAGCTGGATAGTCATGTTGTTTAGCGTGTCAAACACCAAGATGTGACTAAGCTCTATCTACTGCCACAAACAATTTTTCATAACTTTAATTTATGTCACACAGAATGACATATTAATTGGTAAGACCAATTTTATTGCCGTTTTAATACACTCTTGTTACGTCTGGGTTAATTTGTTCTTCGTTCAATGATGTGCGTCAAGTTTTATCTGGACAGAAACGTTTTAATTATGTTATTTTTTCGCCCAATTTGAAATTGGTATTACCAATTGACTGCAAGAGTAGAAGAACAATAAATATGGCTTATCAAAGGATTCGTCAGCCGAAACTCTCTGATGTTATTGAGCAAGAGTTGGAGCGGTTGATACTGGAAGGAACACTCTCACCGGGGGAACAATTGCCACCGGAACGAGAGTTAGCGAAGCAGTTTGATGTTTCGCGTCCTTCTGTCCGAGAAGCGATTCAGAGGCTGGAAGCAAAGCGATTGTTAACCCGACGCCAAGGTGGTGGGACTTTCGTTAGTGAATCCCTATGGAAGAGCTTTTCCGATCCTTTGTTGAACTTATTGTCTACCCATTCCGAAACCCAGCTAGATTTGCTGGAAGCGCGACACGCGATGGAAGGGTTATCTGCTTACTTTGCTGCATTGCGCGGTACCGATGAAGACTTTGAGCGAATTCAACGCTGCTTAGAGCAAATTCGCGAAGCTCAAGACAAAAAAGACGTAGAAGTAGAAGCTTCTGCGGTTATGGCGTTTCTAATTGCCTTAACGGAAGCGGCACATAATGTGGTGTTACTGCATATCGTGCGTAGCTTGTCGCCTTTGCTTGAGCAAAATGTCTTACAAAATTTAAAGCTATTGCATCGCCGCGAAGAAGTGGTGGATAGAGTCAGTAAACATCGAGCTAACATTGTGGATGCGATTGTTTCTGGTCAGCCTGAACAGGCGCGTGAAATGTCTCACTCACATTTAGCTTATATCGAAGAAACATTGCTGGATTTAACTCGTGAAGAGTCAAGAAGAGAACGCTCTTTGCGTAGAATTCAGCGAGGTAACGAGTCGTAATCACGGCTTGTCACAAGTTTAAAGTAGATCCAACCAACAGAAGGATAGATCGCCATGTCTGATACGAAGCATGACGTAGACGCACTTGAAACTCAAGAATGGCTTCAGGCACTTGAGTCAGTCGTTCGTGAAGAAGGTGTAGAACGTGCACAATTCTTGTTAGAGCAAGTTCTAGATAAAGCACGCCTTGATGGTGTTGATATGCCAACAGGCATCACAACTAACTACATCAACACGATTCCAGCCGATCAAGAACCAGCTTACCCTGGTGACACAACGTTAGAGCGCCGTATTCGTGCCATTATTCGTTGGAACTCGGTAATGATCGTATTACGTGCTTCTAAGAAAGACCTAGACCTAGGTGGTCACATGGCTTCTTACCAGTCAGCGGCGGCATTCTACGAAGTATGTTTCAACCACTTCTTCCGTGCTCCTAATGAGACGGACGGTGGCGATTTGGTTTACTACCAAGGTCATATCTCTCCAGGTATCTACTCTCGCGCATTTGTTGAAGGTCGTCTAACTGAAGATCAGCTAGATAACTTCCGCCAAGAAGTAGATGGCAAAGGTATCCCATCATACCCGCACCCTAAACTTATGCCTGAGTTCTGGCAGTTCCCAACGGTATCTATGGGCTTAGGGCCAATTTCAGCAATCTATCAAGCGCGCTTCCTTAAGTACCTTGATGGTCGTGGCTTGAAAGATACTTCTGCTCAACGTGTATACGCTTTCCTAGGCGACGGCGAGATGGATGAGCCAGAATCACGTGGTTCTCTATCTTTTGCAGCACGTGAGAAGCTAGACAACCTATGCTTCCTAATCAACTGTAACCTTCAGCGCCTAGATGGTCCTGTAATGGGTAACGGTAGCATCATCCAAGAGCTAGAAGGTCTATTTAAGGGCGCTGGCTGGAACGTTGTTAAAGTTATCTGGGGTAGCAACTGGGATGCTCTACTTGCTAAAGATACGACAGGTAAACTACTGCAGCTTATGAACGAGACTGTAGATGGTGACTACCAAACATTTAAGTCGAAAGATGGCGCGTACGTACGTGAGCACTTCTTTGGCAAATACCCAGAAACAGCAGCACTTGTTGCAGATATGACCGACGACGAAATCTTCGCTCTTAAGCGTGGTGGTCATGAGTCATCTAAGCTTTACGCAGCATACAAAAATGCCGCAGAAACTAGCGGTCGCCCAACGGTTATCCTAGCTAAGACTGTAAAAGGTTACGGCATGGGTGAAGCGGCTGAAGGTAAGAACATCGCGCACCAAGTTAAGAAAATGGATATGACTCACGTACTTCATTTACGTGATCGTCTAGGTCTTCAAGACATCTTAACTGATGACGCAGTGAAAGAACTTCCGTACCTGAAGCTTGAAGAAGGTTCAGCTGAGTACGAATACCTTCACGCACGTCGTAAAGATCTAAAAGGTTACACGCCACAGCGTCTGCCTAACTTCACTCAAGAGCTGAAGGTTCCTGAGCTAGAAGAATTTGCTCCATTATTGAGCGAGCAAAAGCGTGAAATCTCAACAACGATGGCTTACGTTCGTACGCTAAATATTCTTCTTAAGAATAAAGGCATCGGTAAAAACGTTGTACCTATTATTTGTGATGAAGCACGTACATTTGGTATGGAAGGTCTATTCCGCCAGATCGGTATCTACAACCCGCACGGTCAAGAATACACGCCTGAAGATAAAGGCATTGTTTCTTACTACAAAGAAGCGACTTCTGGTCAGGTTCTACAGGAAGGTATCAACGAGCTAGGTTCAATGGCATCTTGGGTTGCGGCTGCAACGTCATACAGCACTAACGACCTACCAATGATCCCATTCTACATCTACTACTCTATGTTCGGTTTCCAACGTGTTGGCGACATGGCGTGGATGGCAGGTGACCAACAAGCGCGTGGCTTCCTATTGGGTGCAACGGCTGGTCGTACAACATTGAATGGTGAAGGTCTACAGCACGAAGATGGTCATTCTCACGTATTGGCGAATACCATCCCTAACTGTATTTCTTACGACCCAACGTTTGCTTATGAAGTTGCTGTAATCATGCAAGACGGTATCCGTCGCATGTACGGTGCTGATCAAGAAAACGTGTTCTACTACCTAACCGTAATGAACGAAAACTACGCAATGCCAGCAATGCCTGAAGGCGCTGAAGAAGGTATTCGTAAGGGTATCTACAAGCTTGAATCTTACGCGGGTGATAAGTCTAAAGTTCAACTATTGAGCTCTGGCACAATCATGAACGAAGTTCGTAAAGCGGCGACTATCCTAAGTGAAGAGTACGGTGTGGCGTCAGATGTATTCTCTGTAACCTCTTTCAACGAACTAACTCGTGATGGTCAGAATGCAGAGCGTTACAACATGCTTCACCCTGAAGCAGAAGCGAAAGTTCCATACATCACATCAGTACTTGGTGATGAGCCAACTATTGCTGCGACGGATTACATGAAGAACTACTCTGAGCAAGTTCGAGCGTTCATTCCAGCTGAATCTTTCAAGGTTCTTGGTACTGACGGCTTCGGTCGCTCAGACAGCCGTGAAAACCTACGTCGTCACTTCGAAGTGAACGCAGGTTACGTAGTAGTTGCGGCACTAACTGAACTAGCGAAGCGCGGTGATGTTGAGAAATCAGTAGTTGTTGAAGCCATTAAAAAGTTCAACATCGACACTGAAAAAACTAACCCGTTATACGCATAAGACAACGCTTAATTTAGAAGGTAGATAAGCAATGGCAATCGAAATTAATGTACCTGACATTGGTGCAGATGAGGTTGAAGTTACTGAGATTCTTGTAAGCGTTGGCGACAAGGTCGAAGAAGAACAATCCCTTATTACTGTAGAAGGTGATAAAGCCTCTATGGAAGTTCCTGCATCTCAAGCGGGTGTAGTGAAAGAGATAAAAGTGACTGAAGGTGATTCAGTCACCACAGGCACTTTGATCATGATCTTTGAAGCAGAAGGTGCGGCTGAAGCTTCGCCTACGCCAGCTGCAGAAGCGGCTCCTGTCGCTGAAGCAGCGCCGGCAGCACCTGTTGCGTCTGAAGAGAAAGAAATTAATGTTCCAGATATCGGTGGCGACGAAGTTGAAGTTACTGAAATTATGGTTGCAGTTGGCGATGCAGTAGAAGAAGAGCAATCTCTTATCACTGTTGAAGGCGACAAAGCGTCAATGGAAGTTCCTGCACCATTCGCTGGTACAGTAAAAGAGATCAAGATTAACGCTGGCGACAAAGTGTCGACTGGCTCTCTAATCATGACGTTTGTTGTAGAAGGCGCTGCGCCAGCACCTGCAGCAGCTCCTGCTCAAGCTGAAGCGGCTGCACCTGCGGCGGCTCCAGCAAAAACGGAAGCACCAAAAGCGGCTCCAGCTGCATCTACAGGCGATTTCCAAGAGAACAACGAGTACGCTCACGCTTCTCCAGTTGTTCGTCGTCTTGCTCGTGAGTTTGGCGTAAACCTATCTAAGGTTAAAGGTTCTGGTCGTAAGAGTCGCATCTTGAAAGAAGATGTTCAGTCTTACGTTAAAGATGCGCTTAAGCGTCTAGAGTCTGGCTCTGCTGCTTCAGGCAGTGGCGATGGTTCTGCGTTAGGTCTACTTCCTTGGCCAAAAGTTGATTTCAGCAAGTTTGGTGAAACTGAAGTTCAGAAACTTTCTAAGATTAAGAAGATTTCTGGTGCAAATCTACACCGTAACTGGGTGATGATCCCTCACGTTACACAGTGGGACAACGCAGACATCACTGAGCTAGAAGCATTCCGTAAAGAGCAGAATGCAATCGAAGCTAAGAAAGATTCGGGTATGAAGATCACGCCACTTGTGTTCATCATGAAAGCAGTAGCGAAAGCACTAGAAGCGTTCCCTGCATTCAACTCTTCTCTTTCTGAAGATGGTGAAAGCATCATTCTTAAGAAATACGTGAACGTCGGTATCGCGGTTGATACACCAAACGGTCTTGTTGTTCCTGTATTCAAAGATGTGAACAAGAAAGGCATTTACGAGCTATCTGAAGAGCTAATGGCTGTGTCTAAGAAAGCACGTGCAGGCAAACTGACGGCTGGTGACATGCAAGGCGGATGTTTCACAATTTCTAGCCTAGGCGGTATCGGCGGAACAGCGTTTACTCCTATCGTAAATGCGCCAGAAGTTGGAATCCTAGGTGTATCCAAGTCTGAAATGAAGCCGGTATGGAATGGTAAAGATTTCACACCTCGCCTACAGCTGCCACTATCTCTTTCATACGACCACCGTGTGATTGATGGTGCAGAAGGTGCGCGCTTCATCACTTACTTGAATGGTTGTCTGAGCGATATCCGTCGCTTGGTGCTATAAGTCAAGATACGTAAAATCAGGGCGGCTATAAGCCGCCCTTAAATTACAAGCTGACAGTTTGATTTAACCTTGTTGATAACAAGAGAATCTCAATCGAACTGTTGTCTGGCTCACAGGCTAAATGGATTTACTTTTCACACCTTTAACAACTCTGTAAACTGTTTCGGTCTGAAAATAAAACGTTCTAAAAAAGAATTCATTGAACACCCACTCAGCCTGTTAGGGATAATGACTACAAGAGGTCAAAATGAGCAAAGAAATTAAAGCCCAAGTTGTTGTACTTGGTTCTGGTCCTGCTGGTTATTCTGCTGCGTTCCGTTGTGCGGATCTAGGTCTAGAAACGGTACTTATCGAGCGTTACACCACCCTAGGTGGAGTGTGTCTAAACGTGGGTTGTATCCCATCTAAAGCACTGCTACACGTATCTAAAGTGATCGAAGAAGCGAAAGCAATGGCTGATCACGGTGTGGTATTTGGTGAGCCGCAAACGGACATCAACAAAATCCGAATCTGGAAAGAAAAAGTGGTTAACCAATTGACGGGCGGTCTTGGCGGTATGGCTAAGATGCGTAACGTCACAGTGGTTAACGGTTACGGTAAGTTCACTGGCCCTAATTCTATTCTTGTAGAAGGTGAAGGCGAAGCAACTACAGTTAACTTCGACAACGCTATCATTGCGGCAGGTTCTCGCCCAATTAAACTTCCGTTTATCCCGCATGAAGACCCACGTATTTGGGATTCTACTGATGCACTAGAGCTTAAAGAAGTTCCGGGCAAACTGCTTATTATGGGCGGTGGTATCATCGGTCTTGAAATGGGTACGGTATACCAGTCACTAGGTTCTCAGGTTGACGTTGTTGAAATGTTTGACCAAGTGATCCCTGCAGCTGATAAAGACATCGTTAAGGTTTACACCAAGCGAGTTAAAGACAAGTTCAACTTGATGCTAGAAACCAAAGTAACGGCTGTTGAAGCCAAAGAAGATGGTATCTACGTTTCAATGGAAGGCAAAAAAGCACCAGCAGAAGCTGAGCGCTACGATGCCGTTCTTGTTGCTATCGGTCGTGTACCAAACGGTCTTCTTATCGATGGTGAAAAAGCGGGTATCGAGATTGATGAGCGTGGCTTTATCAATGTGGATAAGCAAATGCGCACAAACATTCCTCATATCTTTGCGATTGGTGATGTTGTCGGTCAGCCAATGCTGGCACACAAAGGTGTGCATGAAGGCCATGTTGCTGCAGAAGTGATTTCTGGTAAGAAACACTACTTTGATCCTAAAGTTATTCCTTCAATCGCTTACACTGAGCCAGAAGTGGCGTGGGTTGGTAAGACAGAGAAAGAAGCAAAAGCGGAAGGTATCAACTACGAAACTGCGACTTTCCCATGGGCTGCGTCTGGACGTGCAATCGCGTCCGACTGTGCTGATGGTATGACTAAGCTGATTTTCGATAAAGAAACACACCGCGTAATCGGTGGCGCTATCGTTGGTACTAACGGTGGTGAGCTACTAGGTGAAATTGGTTTGGCTATCGAGATGGGCTGTGATGCAGAAGACATCGCTCTAACCATCCACGCTCACCCAACTCTACACGAATCTGTAGGTTTGGCTGCTGAAGTGTTTGAAGGCTCTATTACTGACCTTCCAAACAAGAAAGCTGTGAAGAAGAAAAAGTAATTTTTCTAAAAGCTGAATGATAAAAACCGCTGCCAGTCAGCGGTTTTTTTGTTTCTGTTTCTCGTGGCGTTTTCGGTTTTCGGGCGGACAACGGACAAAAACAAAAAACGGAGGGGAAAATCCCTCCGCTTATCTATTTTACCGTTTTACAAAAGCGCGTTTTAGTCTTGCTTGTAAATGCAAAGCATACCTAGGAAGCTAGCTACAAGCCCTTCTAAGTACTCTGGATCTGGGTTGCGGTTAGCTTGAACATAAAGAGAGTAGCAAATGCCGTGTAATAGCTTGGCTAAGTCTTCTGCTTTGTGCTCGTCGCATACTTCGCCACGTTGCATCGCGGTCAGGAACATGTCTTCAACACGTTTCTGAGATTCTTCGTTACTGGATAGGAACAAAGGCCATACTTCTTCACGAGTAGATGTGCTCCACTCGAACCAAACTTTCATCCAGTGCGTACCATCGAGTGCAAACTTAATGATGTTCTTGGTTAGGCTCGTTAAGTTTTCTTCGGCAGTTGCTTCCGGAAGAATGCTTTCATTGATGAAAAGAGCGTATTGTTTCTCAACTTGGCTCAGTACTTCATCAACCAAATCTTCACGGGTCTGGAAGTAGTTGAAAACAGTTGCAACTGATACCTGAGCGATCTCAGCAATATCAGCGTGACCACCGCGACCGATACCGCGTTTCGCGAATACTTCTATCGCAATATCATGCAGTTGTTCTTTACGTTTCTGTGGAGATAGCCTTGTTCTTGGACGTTTCTTTACAGTATCCATAATTGATTTTCCTTGCCAACATATGAAGTTTAATGATTATTTTATAATTAGATTTGCCATATGAGTGTAATGGTGCATATAAAAGTGTCAATCAAGAAATGTTAAAAAGTGCTCAATTTCATGACCAAGTTAAAAATTTACCCTGAGTCGTTTGCAGTGGTAAAATGTGTTATTGGGTGCACATTAACGAAAATTCAAATTATTGATAATGTGACTTTACCTGCAAAATCAGCCACTAACTAATTGAGAGCAGTATGAAACATACAGTTGAAGTAATGATTTCTGAGCAAGACGTTCAGGATCGAGTTATCGAATTGGGCAAGAAAATCACCGAGCGCTACAAAGATTCAGACAAAGAGTTGGTGTTGGTGGGACTGCTTCGTGGTTCATTTGTTTTTATGGCTGATCTGACGCGTGCCATTGGTAAGAATCATACTGTCGATTTCATGACCGCATCTAGCTATGGCAACGCGATGGAAAGCTCACGCGATGTGCGTATTTTGAAAGATCTGGATGATGACATCAAAAACAAAGACGTTTTGTTGGTGGAAGACATCATAGATACAGGTAACACATTGAGTAAAGTATGCGAAATTTTAGAAATTCGCGAGCCTGCTTCTATCGAGATTTGCACTCTTTTAGACAAACCCTCTCGTCGTGAAATTGCAGTCGATGCAAAATTCATTGGATTTGAAATTCCAGATGAGTTTGTTGTTGGTGTTGGTATCGATTACGCTCAGAAATACCGTAACTTACCTTACATTGGGAAAGTGGTTCCTCAAGAGTAAACGCTCGGTCTGTAATGCAAATAGAATAAACGCCACTATTGCGATAGTGGCGTTTGTGTAATGACGTTTGTATACGGTCTTTTGGTTTTACAATTCTTGAATAAAACGCAATCGCCGTTTGTCTAACTCTTCACGTATTTCTTTTCCCTGAAATCCATCCTGAATAACCTTTTGTACATCCGCTTGCAAAGCAGCCTGATAAGCTTGATTGAAGAGTTTCGATTGAGGGTAGGGGTTATCTTCTAAACCCAGCCGCCCGCGATGATCGGCTTCACAACAGATTAAGAGTTGAGCCAAGCGTTCAGGTTTACGCCACACATCCAATTTATTCAGTATTTTAAGTTTTGTTTTTGCTCTTAGTTCTTCTGCACGGTGCACATTGGTGTGATGTTCGCATACGACCAAGGCGGTTTCTCTGAACTCGTTGGGAATTTTAATGCGCTCACATAATTTCTTAATTATGTTGAGCCCTGTGTGGCAATGCATTTTGTGGCTCGGCCATTCTTCCTTCGGTGTTATCCCTTTCCCTAAGTCGTGAACTTGTGCTGCAAATCTAATGACGGGGTCTTGGCTCAAATCAGCGCCTTGCCTTGCAACCATCAACGTATGAATACCAGTATCGATTTCTGGGTGCCACTGCTCCGGTTGTGGGACACCAAATAAAGCGTCCAATTCTGGGAGGACGACTTCCAGAGCGCCACATTGTCTGAGTACCTCTAGAAATACGTCAGGTCTGTCTGTATTGAGAGATTTATGCCATTCCTGCCAAACCCGTTCAGGCGTCAAGTGTTCAAGCTCGCCGGATTGCGCTATCTTGGACATCAATTTCAGGGTTTCATCTGCGACAGTAAAACCTAATGAAGCCAGCTTGGCTGCGAACCGAGCCACGCGAAGAACGCGAAGAGGGTCTTCAACAAATGCATCAGACACGTGGCGCAAGATTTTGTTATTGAGGTCATGTTGACCGCCGTAAGGATCGACAATTCTTCCATCCTCGTGTTGAGCCATGGCATTGATGGTTAAGTCTCTTCGAAGGAGGTCGTCCTCAATCGTCACGTCAGGTGCAAAGTGACATTCAAAGCCTGTGTAACCATGCCCTGATTTTCGTTCGGTACGCGCTAATGCATATTCCTCATGACTTTCTGGATGCAAGAATACAGGAAAGTCTTTGCCGACAGCTTGGTACCTATTGGCGAGCATCTTTTCTGGTGAACTACCCACTACAACCCAATCCTTGTCGTGTACCGGAATACCCAGTAATTGGTCTCGCACAGCGCCACCGACTAAATATACGTCCAAGTTTGACCTCCTAATTATGCCTCGAGGCTTTACAAACCTCGTCACAATGGTAATTTGCCAGAATCTTAGCGAAGAGAGATAAGCATGTATAAGGATTTTTTCGGTTTCACGGAAATGCCATTCTCAATAGTACCGAGTTCTCGGTATTTGTATTTGAGTGCGCGTCACAGAGAAGCAATGAATCATCTTCAATCTGGTTTGGGTGAAGGTGGTGGGTTTGCAATGCTTACTGGTGAAGTTGGAACAGGCAAAACAACCGTTTCGAAAGCCATGCTTTCCGCGCTTGGAGAAGAAACCAAAGCGGCGCTCATTTTAAATCCAACCTATTCAAACCAAGATTTGTTGGAAGCGATTTGCGATGAGTTTGGTATTGAATACCCAGAATCAGCAAGCCTTAAGGTACTGACACAATCCATTCAGCGCTTCTTGCTTGATAACTATGCTGGTGGGTTTCAAACACTGTTAATCATTGATGAAGCACAGCATCTACTACCTGATGTGCTTGAGCAATTACGTCTTCTCACTAATTTAGAAACCGATAGCCAAAAACTCTTAAAAGTATTATTGATTGGGCAGCCTGAACTACAAGCAAAGTTGCAGACAACTGAATTGAGACAGCTTGCACAGCGCATTACTGGTCGCTATCACTTACTGCCGCTTAACCCTGCTGAAGTGAGCGAGTACATCGAGTTTCGACTTGGGTTAGCAAACGGAGCTCAAAGCACTTTTGAACCGGCTGCAATTAAAGTCATCGCAAAATATACTCAGGGCATACCTCGACTTATCAATCTGATCTGCGATAAAAGCCTGCAATATGCCAGCCAAAGTGGCGTCAAAGTTGTGAGTAAAGCGCGAGCCGAACAAGCCTGTCAGGATGTAATGGCGTTTCAAGCTCCCGTTCAAGGCACCGTGTCACCATCTTCTACTCCCTCTTCTGTTTGGCCAAATATATTGCTATTAACGGGAAGTGCAGCCCTCGCAACGTTTGCTTACTTCGCCACTCCTCTTGCCTTACAGAAGTGGATCCCTGCTCAAACTCCGGAAATTCAGGTTACGACTAAGACCATCCAAATCCCCGTTGCTGACACGCTATCGCCATATTTAAAGCGCAGTGAAGGTGAAACCAAAACGACATTAAAGTTGTTTGAGTTGTGGGGGCTGAAAGCCTCGGTTCGTGACACGGATTGTGAAAGGTCACGTTCATCCTACTATTGCTCCATTGAATCTGGGGGGCTGGATGATGTGATACAACAAAATCGCCCTGTTGTTTTTGCGCTGAATGTTGGCGATGAACGTCATTATGCGCTGCTGTATGCAGTGTCTGATGAAACTGCCCAAATTCTGGTTGGTGATGGTCGAGTAGAAGTGCCTGTTGGGTGGCTAGAACAACATTGGGCTGGCGAATACCGCGCTATTTGGCATGATCCAATAGCGGAAACTCTTAAACTTGGTCAGCAAGGTGAATCCGTTGCTAAGTTAGAGGTAATGCTTGCTAAAGCGCTTGGTGAAGCGTCACAGAGCAGTAATATTTTTGACGAAATATTGAAAGAGAAAGTGGAGGCTTTTCAGCGTTGGCAAGGGCTATTTGTTGATGGAATTGTAGGAGCGAAAACCTTGCAGTATCTGGATCTAATAGTGAATGACTCTGCCCCTTCACTGACTAAAACGACAGAGGTACCATCGGATGCTTAATGCCTTTATTGAAATAAAAGAATTATGGGTGTTCTGTCACTTCGCATTATGTGGTGGCATTCAATGAGCTATTTAAATACACCTTCAACGGGTTCGAGTCTTTTTAAAACGATGGTATTTGTCATTCCCGCCGTTTTGGTTTCTTCATGGCATTATTTAAATTATCAACCAGATAGCGCCCCGATAATCCAAGTTGAAACAGTAAAGACACAGCTTGCTAAAGTAATGGATTACCCCGAAGCTAAGCCGCTTAAGGATATGCCAACGGTGGATGGCTTACCTACTGAGGTGTTGTATGACTCGACAACGGAAACTGCGCGGGTAGTGAGCCCTCAAACACAGGAAAAATCTCAAACTGGGCTAAGGTCTCAAACGGATCAAAAGCTAACAGAGCAAAAGCCAACAGAGAAAAAGAAAGAAACGCTGGATAACTTAGATCTTTCCTCATTATCTCCAGAGTTAGCGTTAGCCGTTCAATCTGCCATTGACGATACGGCTAATCCAGACTCTAGCCGCTACAATGATGCACCAGTCGAAGCGACGCCCTTAGTGGGTAATGAACGCCGATTCCAGGGCAAGCTTCCTGCACTTAATCTGCAAACCCATATGTACGCGTCAAGTAAAGACCGACGCTGGGTTAAAGTGAATGGCAAGGAGTTAAAAGAGGGGGACTGGGTGGATGATAAAGTAATGATCGATAGCATTACCCCTAGAACAGTTGTTGTGGAGTTTGCTGGTCAGAAAATTGAATTACCAGCATTGCATGAATGGCGTTAGCTGCTGTTTTCAACAAAACTATTTTTCAAGAAACGCTACTTTTCAAGAAACACCATTTTTCAAGAAAGACTGTTTCTCATGAAATTCGGCGATCAAAAAAGGGCACATAACGTGCCCTTCTTGTTTTAATCTCTATTTGCATTAAGCCCAACCAGATGGCGCCTTTTTCCTACGAGGAATTAGATGGGGAAGAACCAATCCAAAGATAAGACCAATTCCCGCAACACCGCCACCGTACATGAAGTATTTCAATAGTAGGTCTTCTTTCTGCGTATCTAGCTTAGCGCGCAGTTCGCGTACTTCGCTTTGAGAAGCGGTGAGCTGCTTATTCATATCGGCGTAGTTCTTCTCAAGCTCTTTGATTTGTTCGTTACGAGCTTCAAGTGAGTCAACCAGCCCCGATTTCTCGTCGTCAGAGCTTCTACGAGCATTCGCGAGCTTCTCTTTCACTTCACCTAGCTCTTTTTCAAGTGCAGGTAATCGTTCAGCCATACTTGGGCGTGTGGACACGTATTTACTTTCTACCCAGCCTTTTCTGCCTTTGGAGTCGACAACTTGGCTGTATCCAGAATCTCGATTTGTTGCAACCAGTGTGATTTTGTCGCCTGCATTAACACTGCCGATGATTCGAAACTGATTGCTTGGTCCTGCGTGCATATAAGTGAATAAGTTGTCTGAGATGTAACGATCTTTTGCGAAGCTGACAGGCGCGACAAGCATGCTAAAGAGGGCCAGACAAATAAGTTTTTTCACGGTACGTCCCTTAACTGATGGAGTTGAACAACGTTTACGCCATTCATTTATTCTTAATTAGACAGAGATAGTATGAATTTTCAGGCAGTGGTGCAACAAAAGAGGGAGGCAAAGCCTCCCTTTCTGTGCGTTTGAGTCAATAATGACATGTGTCTAACAGAAGGCTTACAAAAATAAGCCTTGGATTGCATAGAAGAAGATGACTGCCAGTAATGCACCAGCTGGTAAAGTCACAACCCAAGATGCAACAATGTTACGTACAACGCCGAGGTTTAGTGCTGCGATACCACGTGCAAAACCGACACCTAATACCGCGCCCACTAACGTTTGAGTTGTGGAAATGGGTAAGCCAGTACCAGAAGCCAAAACAACCGTTGAAGCGGTCGCAAGCTGCGCAGCAAAACCACGGCTTGGTGTCAGTTCTGTAATACCCGTTCCTACGGTAGCCATCACTTTGTGACCCATAGTCGCCAAACCAACCACGATACCAATACCACCTAGTGGCAAGATCCACCATGCAATGGACGTTTTCGTAACGATTTCACCGAGGTTTTCAACGGTCGATACGACTGCTGATAGAGGACCAATCGCGTTCGCAACATCGTTGGAGCCGTGAGCAAATGCCATCGCACACGCAGTAATCACCATTAGCACACTGAAGATGCTCTCAACACCAGCAAAACTGTGGTCGTCTTCGCGGTGAGCAAATTTCTTCTGAATATAGAGGTAACCGCCAATCATGATTATACCCGATACACCAGCAGACCATAACCATGCTTCAGTGTTGCTTAAATGCAAGCCAACGTGTTTCAAACCTTTCTTAATGGTCACCAATGCGATCACCATGGTCGTGATGAACATGTATACTGGTACAAAACGTTTAGCATTAAACAGTGGGTTTTCGGTGTCGAAAATTAGGCGTTGCGCGCTGACGAATATCAGGTATGCAAATATCCCTGATATCAGCGGCGTTACAATCCAACTCCCAACAATGCCTTGAACTGATTGCCAATCAACGGCTTCAGTACCAACAGATACGCAAGCGAATCCGATAATTGCACCGATAATGGAGTGAGTGGTGGAGACCGGCCAGCCCATATAGGACGCAAGTAATAGCCACGTACCTGCTGCAAGAAGCGCAGACATCATGCCGTACACAAGCACGTCAGGCTGATCAGCAAAGAAGGAGGTCTCGATAACACCTTTACGGATAGTATCGGTTACTTCACCACCTGCTAAGTAAGCACCAGCAAATTCGAAAATCATTGCGATGATGATCGCTTGTTTTACCGTCAGCGCTTTAGAGCCAACTGACGTACCCATGGCGTTTGCTACATCATTGGCACCGATACCGATTGCCATTAAGAAGCCAAATAGTGCAGCCACTATAATAATGATAGTGCCGTAGTTCGCGAGGATATCCATCGTAATACCTAGTTGTTGGATAACGTATGAGAGGATTTTTGAACAAGCGCGCAACAAAGGCACACAAGCCTTCCGTGTGCCTTGATACAATCCAATCTCATGTTATGTGTTTCAGTTTTCGTTTATGAACGAGATAGCATCAGTTCAAGACGAGCGCCAACGCGCTGAGCTTGATCGGCGATGCCACCTACCCATTCTAAAATCTTGTATAAGAACATGATGTCGATCGGATTGTACTTCGATTCGATCGCCATTAGTTGCTGGCGCAATACAATTTGCATGGCATCGGTATCGTCTTCGATGGCATCCAATTGATTGATCATCTCGGCCACCAAAGTGACTTCTCGACCTTTAAAGCCAGTTTCCAATAATTCGTCTAATTCGCTGATGACTTTCTGAGCCTGATCGGCGGCATCAAGACAACGCTTAACGTATAAAATGAAGTTTTCCTGAAGTGGTTCTGGGATTTGCAATTGACGACCAATCACCCTACCTGCAATGTCTTTTGCAAGGTTGGCTAGCTTGTCTTGCTGCGTCAGCAAATCAAGCATATCGGTACGATCTACAGGCATGAATAAACCACGTGGCAGTTTCAGACGAATCTCACGTTTTAAGACGTCCGCTTCTCTCTCCAAGTGAGAGATTTGTGCACGAATTTCGCCTGCTTTTTCCCAGTCACCCTTAGCACTAACTTCAAAGAAGTTAACTAAGTGAGAGCAGCACTCGTTCACACACACAACGTGGCGTTGCAAAGGTTTAATTGGGGACTTTGCAAATAACCCCATAATTGTATTCACTGGCATGGCTATTCAACCTAAAAAATATAACCTATAAGAAACTTCAGCCATAAAGGCGAAATCTTGAACGATGGCTATAAAGTCGCGCATGTTAACCTAATCAATCCATCATTAAAACTGTTTTAGATCATCATTTGGGCGTTAATTGCCACTTGTCGACGATGGGATTAAGCAATATGCTTTCAGGGTCATCCGTTAAAGGTATAAATATGGAAACTGAGATAGAACTGAAGTTTTTCGTTTCACCTGAATTTTCAACGACTTTGGTAGCCAAAATAGCTGAAGAGAAAGTTCTTCAGCACAGTTGTCGAGAGCTGGGTAATACCTATTTCGATACACCAGAAAATTGGTTAAGACAACATGACATAGGTCTGCGAATTCGTCGTTATGATGATGTCTTTGTGCAAACAGTTAAAACTGCGGGGCGTGTTGTCGCTGGTTTACATCAACGACCTGAATATAACGCCGAACATACCAACAATATTCCCGACCTACACCTTCATCCTAGCGACATTTGGCCTAATGGCAAAGCAATAGACGCGTTGCAACAAGAACTTACTCCTATTTTTTCTACCGATTTCAAGCGTGAGCAATGGCTGATCAGCATGACGGATGGCAGCCAAGTTGAAGTGGCGTTTGATCAAGGTTGGGTGACGGCGGGTGACAACAAAGACGAAATTTGCGAAGTCGAGCTGGAGTTAAAGTCCGGACAAACCGATGCGCTGTTCAACCTTGCACGGATATTGTGTGAAGATGGCGGCATGCGTTTGGGTAACTTGAGTAAAGCGGCACGCGGATACCGATTGGCTTACGGTCATCAAGGTGATGAAGTTATGCCTCTATCGTTAGTGGCGACGGAAAGTTCTCACAACGCTGAGTATTGCCTTATTCAGTCTTTAGAGCATGCATTGGGTCACTGGCATTACCACGAGCAAATCTATGTAGAACGTGATGAGTTCGATGCTTTACACGAAATTGCACACTCAATTGGATTCATTCGCCAAACACTGTCGGTATTTGGGGGCATAGTTCCAAGGCGAGCAAGCGCTATTTTGCGACAAGAATTGATGTGGTTAGAAGATGAGCTGACTTGGCTCAAAGAGGCGGATTATCTTGATGAGCTGATGGACGATAAAGGGCATGCGTTGCGAAAGCTGGATGCGCGAAAGTGGCTTGTCGAACAGCTTGGCACTCAATTCCAAGCGTTACCAAGTAGAGAGCATTCGTTAAAACTTCTCAAATCCTCGCGCTATACACGATTGTTGCTTGATTTGAGCCGATGGATACTTACTCGTGGTTGGCAGCCGTTTCTTGATGACAAAGCGCGTGAGAAAATGGCACAAGACATACGAAGCTTTTCGGTCAAGCAACTTGATAGAACGTGGGCTGAATTGGTTGAAGCATTTCCAGCAGAGCGTCAATTGAACCGTCAAGAATACATTGACCAGCAATACCGCCTATCTAGAAATCTGTACACTGGGATCTGTTTTGCCTCTCTCTATGATACAGAAGATAGAAATGCATTCCGCTTACCTTGGGAAGATCTTAAGCAAGGTATTGACGATTTATTGATGTTGGAGCCGCTGCATAAATTGCTTCCAAGTTTAGAAGGTGAAAACCAAATGCAGCTGGAGCGGTGGTTGAACCGACAAGAAAACTCAATTTTGCATGCTATGGAGCAAACCCGCCAAATGAGTATCGATACGACCCCTTATTGGCAGTAAATCTCTCCTTTAAAGTGCACTTTATTGAATAGGTGCGCTTTAGTTTTTGGCTCATTGTGAGCTCATTTCTTTACCAAACTCAAAAAGTTACTACAGATTCCTGTGTCACCGCCGATACACAATTGACGGGATTTCCAACAATATGAGTGAACAACAAGCATTGGATCACAATTAGGGAAATCCATCAGCGAAAAGTGACAGGTAACTCAATGGCAACGAAGTGTCTTTGTTATCATCGTTTTTTCATACGAGGCGTAAAATAAATCTACAACTACAAAAAAATCCACGTCTCACAAAGAGTGCGGCAGTATTTGTTCGCAGGTAAATGAACACTATATGGAGTACGTACTATGGCGAGCATGAAGTTCAAGCCGTGGGAAAGAGTCATTACAGATATTCGGTTGGTACCAAAATTAGTGATGCTGATGGTATTCAGTACCGTCCTAATCATTGTTAAGCAACTTTGGGATGCGAATACTTTTTACGACTCTGTGGTTCTTGTCCAAAAAGACCAAGCGCAAGAAGTTTCCCATGCACAAGCTTCTTTTATTGACAGTGTTTTAAGAAGTAATGGGGAAGACGCGACATCGCTGGCGGAAAAAACCATTACTGCGTTGGTTAAAAGCCGCGACAACAACCATTACATCTATTTGGTTGAGCGCGATACTGGAAAAGTCCTAGGCCACCCTTCTGCAAGAACCATTTCTGATCTTTCTCAGTCAACGGAAAGCGGACAGCTTTTATCTGGTCTTATTAATAGTGCATCGGCTGGCTTTGGTTTTGAATTGGAAGGCGGTAACCGATTTGAGTATGCATCCAAATTAAGCAGTGCAGATTGGTTTGTTATTGCCTCTCAAAGCGGAGATGTTGCTCAGGCTCGCTATGACGATTATCTATCGCAAATCTTTTGGCAAACTTTGGTGATGATCATTGTGTTTGTTGCTCTGTTACTTGGCGCTGCGCGAATTATGCTGCGTCAAACTCAGTACATTGCTTCAAGTATACAAAGAATGGCAGACAAAGACCTATCGACACCCATCAACCTAGAATGCAAAGACGAGTACGGCGATCTTGCTCGTGAGCTTGAGCGAACACGCTCTCAGCTACAAGAGGTGATCAAACTTCAAGTCGATTCTTCTCAAGAGCTATCTGCCCTTACGGAAGTGATGACGATTAGCATGTCGGAAACCAAAGATTCTGCTCAAGAAGAGTTTAACGAGATCGACCAACTCGCCACGGCAATGAGCGAAATGACGACAACCGTTCAGACAGTCGCAGAACATGCTCAAAGTGCTTCATCTGTGACTGAAAATGCATCGAGTCAAGCTCAGCAAGGTCAGCGATTTGTGCAAGATACCGTAGGTAAGATGAGTGAGCTCTCAGGTGACATCTCTGAGTCTGCTCAGGCTGTGAACCAAGTAGAAGAACGCGTAGAAGCCATTGGTAGCGTTGTTGGGACGATTCAAGGTATATCTGAACAGACCAATCTTTTGGCACTGAATGCGGCAATTGAAGCAGCACGCGCAGGTGAAGCTGGTCGTGGTTTTGCGGTGGTTGCAGATGAAGTTCGAAACCTCGCTCAAAGAACGCAAGGTGCGACGATTGAGATTCAAGAAATGATTACTCAACTTCAAACCAGTGCAAATTCGGCGGTTGAGTTAATGGAAAAAAGTGTGGTTGAAGCCGCAGAAGGTGTGGAGCTGGTTACCAATGCTGGCACCGAGCTGGATGGCATTGTTGCTCAAGTGAGCCAAATCAATGACATGAATTTCCAAATTGCGACGGCGGCAGGACAACAAAGTACGGTCGCTGAAGAGATGAACCAAAACCTAGACAATGTTCGAGAGCTGGTTGAGGCCTCTGTTGTTGTGGTTGGTGAGCTGTTAGAAACCTCAGAGATCATGCAAGCTAACGCTGAAGAACTGGATGGGAAAATACAGTCATTTAATGTTTAATCTATTTTTAAACTCATAAATGCAAATAGCGCTCACATTTCATATGTGGGCGTTTTTTTATGTGATATGGTAAATCGAACAAACCACCTAACTCGTTGACAGGGATGAACAATGACCTTACCGACGCCCATTGCTGAACAAGCCCAATTCTCACGCCAGAAAATAGAAGAACAGTATCCTTCAGTTTTTGACACTTGGCCTCAAGCCAAATTGTCGGATCTTGAGCGCGTTTTAGGATTGAGTGATTTTATCGCCGACAGCATGCAGCGAGACGAGAAGCTTTGTCAGCGTTTGCCTGAAATGCTTTCAACACAAAACCGAGCAGACGATTATCGTGATAGGTTGAAAAAACAGTTAGCTAAATGTGTTGATGAAAACGCCATGATGAAAAAGCTGCGCGAGTTTAGGCGTCGAGAAATGGTGTATATAGCTTGGCGAGATTTTACGGGATCTTGGTCACTGGAAAATAGCCTCCTCCATTTATCTTCACTAGCCGAAGCACTGATCTTTGAGACTTATAGGCACCTTTATCAAACCAGTTGTAAAGAGTGGGGAACACCGTGCAATGAAAATGGTGAAGCACAGCCGATGCTGATCATTGGTATGGGCAAGTTAGGCGGTGGTGAGCTCAATTTTTCTTCAGATATCGATCTTATTTTTACCTATCCCGAAAATGGAGAAACTCAAGGTACGCGCCGCAGTATTGCTAATGCGCAATTCTTCACTCGCTTAGGGCAGCGAATGATCAAAGCACTCGATCAGCAAACGTTTGATGGCTTTTGTTATCGTGTAGATATGCGATTGAGACCTTTTGGCGAAAGTGGACCGTTGGTGATGAGCTATGCAGCGCTAGAAGACTATTACCAGGAGCAAGGGCGAGATTGGGAACGATACGCCATGATTAAAGCTCGGGTTATGGGGCGTGAAATGTACCCAGAGTATCAGGAACTGCGGGGCATGCTTCGCCCATTCGTCTTTAGACGCTATATCGACTTCAGTGCCATTCAATCTCTTCGTCGCATGAAATCCATGATCAGCACCGAAGTGCGCCGACGCGGATTGTCGGACAATATAAAGCTTGGTGCTGGTGGCATACGTGAAGTGGAATTTATCGCTCAAGTCTTTCAATTAATCCGTGGAGGGCGTGAACCTAGCCTAAGAGGCAGAGGTTTACTGGAAACACTCGACGCAATTGAAGCCAAAACATTGTTATCTGAAATTGAAGTTCAGCATTTGAGAGAAGGGTATCTATTCCTTCGAAAACTCGAAAATTTAATTCAAGCTATTGGCGATCAGCAAACTCAAACCTTGCCAGACAAAGAGTTGGATCAACAGCGTTTGGTTGTCGCGATGAAATCATCAAATTGGGATACGCTGCGCGACTCGATTGACGGGCATATGTCCAACATCCACGCTGTTTTTGAACAACTTATTGGTGATGAAGAGGAAGAAGCTCAAACAGTGTCTAAGCACTTCAAGGAAATGTGGGATCTTGCCAATACAGAAGATGTATTGATGCATATTTTCGAAGATGACCTCAAAGTCGAATCCCCAGAACCGATGGTGAAGACCATTATGGGCTTTAAAAAGGATTTGGCGAAAAAAACGTTGGGTCCACGTGGTCGCGAAGTATTGAATCGATTGATGCCTAAGATTTTCCACGCACTCTTTAATCACAAAGATGCTGAGTTTGGTTTGTCCCGGGTGTTACATCTGCTTCACAATATTTGTACTCGCACAACCTATCTCGAGCTTCTTGATGAGCATCCGGCAGCCCTTACGCAGTTAGTGAGACTGTGTACGGCAAGCCCCATGATATCGGAGCAGCTTTCCCGTTATCCCATACTTCTTGATGAGCTTTTGGATCCGCAGCACCTCTATAATCCAACTCCACCAACCGAGTACAAGTCCGAGTTGCGAGATTACTTAGCACGTATTCCAGAAGACGATATGGAGCAGCAAATGGAGGCGCTACGACAGTTTAAGCAAATTTGCATACTGCGTATCGCCGCGGCGGATATCGCAGGTGTGTTACCTGTAATGAAAGTGAGTGACCACCTAACCTATTTAGCTGAAGCCATAGTAGAAGCCGTAGTCGGGCAAGCTTGGCTACAAGTGACAGAAAAATATGGCGAGCCAACCCACCTGAAAGAGCGAGAAGGTAAAGGTTTTGCTGTTATCGGTTACGGTAAAGTCGGAGGTTGGGAGCTTGGGTATAATTCTGATCTCGATATTGTGTTCATGCACGACTGTCCTGTACACGTGAATACGGATGGGAAAAAAGAAATCGATGGCAGGCAATTCTACCTGCGCTTGGCCCAACGAATCATCCACATATTTTCAGTTCGTACGGCTTCTGGCATTTTGTATGAAGCCGATACAAGGCTCCGACCTTCAGGAGCATCTGGCATGTTGGTCAGCCCGACTGATGCATTTGAAGAATATCAACTGCAAGACGCGTGGACGTGGGAACACCAAGCTTTAGTCAGAGCTCGCGCTATATACAGTGATGCGCCGTTAAAGTCTGCTTTTGAAGCAACGAGAGCAAAAGTATTATCTGCAAAACGAGATCAAAGCAAACTCAAAAAAGACGTGGTAGATATGCGTGAGAAAATGCGCAGTCACCTTGGGGGGAAAAAGGCAGGACGATTCATGCTGAAGCAAGATCCCGGTGGCATTACCGATATTGAATTTTTGGTTCAATATTTGGTCTTAAATTTCAGTTCAGAATCCCCGTCGCTATTGACGTATTCTGATAACGTTCGGATTCTTGAAGCGGCAGCAAATTTATCGTTGTTGCCAGCGCAACAAGCAGCCAAGCTGACTTCTGCCTACACCGCATTAAGAGACGAAATTCATCACCGGAACTTATTAAATCAAGACGCTGATGTAGCGGAATCGCGATTCCAAGATGAAAGAGAATGCGTTGTGTATTCATGGAATGAATGGCTGATTGACTGAATAGCCATTGAAGTAGTTAGAGATATACCCAAGTATCTTGAGGTTACTTGGGTATAGACTCTGACCTTACAGTTTTTTTGCGTCTGGCGGCTATGTTACTATTCCGCCGGATTTGTATTTTTGGAGACAAACATGAAACCAATTTTGCCGGACTACACTCAATCTGGAGTGCTGATTGTTGGCGATGTAATGCTCGATCGTTACTGGTACGGACCAACAGGTCGCATCTCACCAGAAGCACCAGTACCTGTTGTTAAAGTTGAAGACAACGAAGAGCGTCCGGGCGGTGCGGCAAACGTGGCAATGAATATTGCTAGCCTTGGTGGTCATGCCCATCTAGTTGGTTTAACGGGACAAGATGAACCCGCTCAGGTGCTGAGTGAACAATTAACGTCTCTAAAAGTGAAGTGTGACTTTGTTTCACTTCCAGATTTCCCAACCATTACCAAGCTCCGCGTGATGAGCCGTGGTCAGCAGCTTATCCGATTAGATTTTGAAGACAGTTTTGAAAATACTGACGCGCAGTATGTACTGGATCGAATGGAAAAAGCGTTACCAAGCGTGAAATCGGTCATTCTATCTGACTATGCAAAAGGGGCGTTAGAACACGTTCAGCAGTTCATCCAGAAAGCACGTTCAGCCAATGTCCCTGTGTTTATCGACCCAAAAGGGGCTGACTTTGAACGCTATCGTGGGGCTACATTGCTTACGCCTAACATGGCTGAATTTGAGTTAGTTGCTGGCAAAGTTAAAAATGAAGAAGAGCTTGTAGAAAAAGGGCTAGCTCTGATTGAAGAATTTGATTTCGAGGCGCTGCTGGTGACTCGAAGTGAGCATGGTATGACTTTGCTCCGTAAAGGTCAGGAACCTTTCCATCTTCCAACTCAAGCGAAAGAAGTGTTTGATGTTACAGGTGCAGGCGACACGGTTATTTCTGTGCTTGCTGCCTCCGTCGCTGCTGGTAAGGCAATAGATGAAGCCTGTGCACTAGCGAACGCCGCCGCTGGGGTTGTTGTTGGAAAGCTTGGTACTTCTACATTATCAACCATCGAATTGGCAGAAGCGGTACATGGTAGCCAAGATACCGACTACGGTGTAATTGGTGAGCATGAGCTGATTGCAGCGGTTAAACAAGCGCGCGCGAAAGGTGAAAAAGTGGTAATGACCAACGGCTGCTTTGATATTTTGCATGCTGGTCACGTGTCCTACCTTAACCATGCCGCCGAGCTCGGCGACAGGCTCATTGTTGCTGTAAATACGGATGCTTCTGTGAAAGCGTTGAAAGGACCGGGTAGACCCGTTAACTCAACAGATCGCCGAATGGCGGTATTGGCCGGTTTGGGCGCTGTTGATTGGGTTGTCCCATTCAGCGAAGAAACGCCACAGCGTCTGATATCTGAAGTTCTCCCGAGTTTGTTGGTAAAGGGGGGAGACTACAAACCAGAAGAGATTGCTGGTGGTAAAGAAGTCATTGATGCTGGCGGTGAAGTGCGAGTGTTAAACTTCGAAGATGGGTGCTCTACTACTGAGATTATTGAAGCAATCAAAGGTGGGCGTGGTTAAGCACTGCCTACTTTGGTCATGAACAATCAAAAAACGACGCTAAAGCGTCGTTTTTTATTAGTCTTTCAATATTTTGTATCGATTAACTTACAGGTTTAAGCCCTGTGTTAATATCCAAAACATCTTGCTCATTCAGTGTGCCCACGGCTTGACGTAACTGCAGTACACTCAAAATATAGTTATAACGAGCGTCAGACAGGTTACGGTTGGCATCGTACAAACGACGGGTAGAATCCAACACATCAACTATGGTTCGAGTACCCACATCAAATCCAGCTTCGGTTGCTTCAAGCGCAGACTGCGCAGAAACGACAGATTGGTTGTAAGCGCGAATTGCGCCGATGGTCGCATTAATGTTGTTGTAATGAGCACGTACATCTTTTACGACTGTACGGTAAGTCTTCTCTAAATTCTGACTCGCTTCGACATATTTTGCTTCCGCTTGTTTAACCAGCGATGTGGTGTTACCACCGGTGTAAAGTGGTACAGACAAGTTCAAGCCAATGTTAAAGTCGTTGAAATCTCCATTACCAGTGCCGCCCTCAGTACCAGAAATGTCGGTGAAGTTATAACCGCCATCTAGCGTTAGACTTGGTAAGTGACCAGCGTCGGCTAATGAGATTGAGTCTTTCGCGATATCTTGTGCGATGCGTTTAGTCAGCAGCGCTAAATTTTCTTGTTGCGCCTGTTCGATCAATGCTTGTGTTGATGCATCGGGTCTAGCCGCAGAGAAACGTTTTGTATCAAGAATGGCAATTTTCTGATGCTCTTCACCTGTAATTTCACGCAAAGCTTCGTAGCTGTTTGCTAGCGTGTTTTCTTGAAGTACTTCAGATGCTAATACACTGTCGTATTGTGCTTGTGCATCGTGTACGTCAGTAATCGCTGATAGACCAACTTCAAAACGTTGTTTGGTTTGTTCAAGCTGGCGAGCAACCGCTGCTTTTTCGGCGCGTACAAAATCAAGACTGTCTTGAGCTCGCAATACTTCGAAATACGCAGTTGCAACACGCAATATCAGACCTTGTTGCTCTGCAGCGTATGCTGAGTCAACTTGTCGAGCGCTCTTCTCTGCCTGATCAAGGCTTACCCAGCTACTTCGGTTGTAAAGCTCTTGCTTTAAGCCAACCCCAGCCGTCAGAGAGTTACTGTCGCGTGAGTTTAAACTGCTTTGTCGTATGTTGTAGCCAGCAGTGAGATTAATTTGAGGAAGCAAAGTACTGCGAGAGCTATTAACGGCTTCAAATGCTGCTTCGCGTTGTGCGGCGGCGCTTAGTAATTGAGGATCGTTTTGTTTTGCTAAATCGTAAATTTCAGCTAGGTTATCTGCCCAGGCTGCATTACTGCCCAGTGCAGCGGTAATCAATAGTGGAAGCAGCTTTTTCATTTTGCCTTTCCTGCCTTGTAATATAAAAATTGAAGCAATGCGAGTGTAACGCAACTCGCTTGATTTTTATGCCTATCTTTGCATTTTTAGCAATTTATCGCTGAGATGCACAGCAAATAAATTATTCATTTAAATATTTTTGCAATCATTATCAAAAAAGTTGAGCGCAATCATTGGAGATATCAGGATACAATGATTAGAATTCTCATCTCCGGAGACACGCAATGCAGCAATCAGACAACAAACATCAACAGTTTACTCCACAAGATGTAAAAATCATCTCAAGAAAATCGCTTTATCGAGGCTTTTTCTCGATGGTGAAATACACATTCCAGCACAAATTGTTTGCTGGTGGTTGGAGTAACCCCGTTGAACGCGAAATGTTTGAAAGAGGTCATGCCGCTGCGATGTTGCCCTATGACCCTATCGAAGACAAAGTTGTTTTGATTGAGCAAATTCGAGTTGGGGCGCTTGAACATAATAGCCCATGGCAACTCGAAATTGTGGCTGGTGTAATCGACACTGATGAATCTTCTGAGGAAGTTGTCCGCCGCGAAGCCGTTGAAGAGGCCGGAGTTGAAATTGGGAAAATCGAAACCATAACGAGTTATTACCCCTCTTCAGGAGGTTGTTCTGAAAAGTTGGATGTTTTCATTGGTCAGGTAGCGGCATCAAGCGCTAAAGGCATTCATGGCTTAGACTATGAAGATGAGGACATAAAAGTGCATGTGATGAGTCGCCAAGAAGCTTACCAGCTTGTTAGGGACGGAATTATTGAGAATGGTGCCTCAATAATTGCACTGCAATGGTTGGAATTGCATCATGAAGAACTAAAATCTCGATGGAAGTAAAGAATGTTGAATAAGCCATATCATGTTGATCTTGCAGCTCTCATGAGAGTCTACGAGACCAATTACGCCAAATTGAATGCATTGCTGCCAGGGCAGCCCAATGTCGGTGACGTGCGTTCCTATCAAGTGGCGTCAATGGCTTATCAGTTGGAAGTGAGTGAAGTGACCAAATACACCACTCTCATTGATGTGTGTCAGTGTGATGAACAACCCGTTTTTCCACTTCCGAAGATGACTGTAAGACTTTATCACGATGCTCGTGTTGCAGAAGTGTGTGCAAGCGAGCAGATTTCTCGTGTCTTTGCTCGTTATGATTACCCCAATACAAAAATGGTGCAAAAGGATGAAAAGTTTCAACTTAACCAATTTTTAGGTGAGTGGCTTACATTCTGTCTTAAGAACGGTATTAGCCGAAGCCCCATTTACTAAGCACCGACGTTACAAAAGCCAACGTTATCAAAAAATAGTGTAGAGAGATTTAGCCAGGTTTTATTTTGAAATTGTCCTTAGATTCAAATCGCGATATCAGACTATTGCAGATTACTGACACTCATTTGTTTGAACCTGAAGACGGGTGTTTGTTGAGTGTTAACACCCAAGATAGTTTTCATGCTGTTGTAAATACGGTTATTTCTCGGAAGCTGGAATTCGAAGCCATTCTGGCAACAGGTGATATTTCGCAAGATCACACAGCCGCTTCTTATCAGAAATTTGAAGAAGGCATTGCTCCGTTAAAGAAGCCATGTTTTTGGTTGCCCGGCAATCACGATTTCAAACCGGGTATGCACAGTATTTTCCCGTCTACGCAAATTAAGACAACTTCGCATGTGGTGCTTAATAATAAGTGGCAGATCATTTTACTGGATAGCCAAGTTGAAGGGGTTCCTCATGGGCGACTGAGCCAAGAACAGTTAGATTTACTTGAATCTAAACTGACTGAGTTTCCTGACCACCGCACCATTGTTCTTCTGCATCACCATCCTGTATTGGTAGGCAGCCACTGGCTTGATCAGCATACTTTAAAAGATGCCGATGACTTTTGGTCAGTGTTGAGCCATCACCAAAATGTAGAAGCTGTACTTTGTGGACATGTTCATCAAGACTTTGATGTTATGTATCAGGGGGTAAGAGTAGTGGCGACACCTTCAACCTGTGTGCAATTTAAACCAAACTCCGATGATTTTGCGTTAGATAATGAATCACCAGGTTGGCGTATGCTCACTCTTACTCGAGAGGGTGAACTAAAACTGGAGGTCGGGCGACTGTCCGATGGTGAGTTTCTCCCCGATTTTTCTGCCGGAGGCTACTAATTTGAGTGAAAATAAGCCCTCATTGTTGCTGTATATACATGGGTTTAACAGTTCCCCTCAGTCGCACAAAGCGAATGTAATACTAGAGTGGTGCAGTGAAAACCGACCAGACATCAAAGTTATCGCACCGCAGCTTCCTTGCTATCCACAATTCGCCGCCGAGTTTCTACTTGAAACGGTAAAAAAATATCAGACAGACTATCAAATAGGATTGATTGGCAGTTCTCTAGGCGGATATTTATCGACTTGGCTAAATGCGCATTTTGGTTTTAGAGCTGTTCTGGTGAACCCAGCAGTGAAACCTTATGAATTGCTTGCAGATTACTTAGGGAAGCAAGTTAACCCCTATACTCAAGAAGAATATGTGCTAGAAGAAAAGCATATGGCTGAGCTTAAGGCTCTCGATGTAGATACAATTAAACATCCACAAGATTTCTGGTTACTTCAACAAGAAGATGACGAAGTATTGGATTATCGGCAAGCTGTTACACGATATAAAGATGCAAAACAAACGGTCGAGAAAGGTGGAGACCACAGTTTTGTTGGCTTTGAAAGGTATCCTCAAGAAATTATTGAGTTCTTACGAATTTAACCCGGTAGTCTAAAAATTTAAACACAGAGGAGCAGATAACCCAAGTTGGGATGGGGTCATAATTTTGAGGTTTACTTACCTCGGTCGCTTGACATCCCCTTGTCTGTTCCAGAGTATGTTCCATCATAGTTTTATCATTGTGCTTTTGATGTCTTTTTCTACAACTAGGCGCAACTTTCCACAATGTCACCAAAAAACTTAACAATCACGCATCAAAGTGCTGATTGCATTCTAATCATTTGAGTATTATTCCGTATTATGACTGAACAATATAATGCGAAAGACCTGTCTGTTCTTGAAGGTCTCGACCCAGTACGACACCGTCCAGGTATGTATACCGAAACTGAGCGTCCAAACCATCTTGCACAAGAGGTTATCGACAACTCAGTCGACGAAGCACTTGCTGGGCATGCAAAGAAGATAAAAGTCATTCTGCATAGCGACCAATCACTAGAAGTGATCGATGATGGTCGAGGTATGCCCGTCGACATTCACCCTGAGAAAGGTATTTCGGGTGTGGAACTTATTATGACCAAGCTCCATGCTGGCGGTAAGTTTTCCAACGACAACTATAAATTTTCTGGTGGATTACACGGTGTAGGTATTTCCGTTGTTAACGCCCTATCCAAACGTGTTGAAGTAACAGTCAAACGTGATGGTCAGGTGCATGAAATTGCATTTGAGGGTGGCACGACAGTCAGTGATTTAACCGTGACGGGCACTTGTGGGCATCGTAATACAGGAACCTCTGTTCACTTCTGGCCTGACGCTAAGTATTTTGATAGCGCCAAATTCTCTGTTATTCGGTTGATCAATAACCTCCGTGCGAAAGCGGTATTATGCCCTGGGCTAGAAATCACATTTAGCGATAAGGTAAATAACGAAGAACACAAATGGTTCTATGAAGATGGTTTAAAAGACTACCTTGCTGAAGGTGTGAAAGGCTATACCGTTCTTCCAGAAGAGCCTTATATCGGCGACTTTTCTGCTGAAACGGAAATGGCGACATGGGCCGTGATTTGGCAGCCTGAGGGCGGCGAAATGATCACAGAGAGCTACGTAAACTTGGTTCCCACCAAGCAGGGTGGTACTCACGTTAATGGTCTTCGCCAAGGTCTTTTGGATGCCATGCGTGAATTCTGTGAGTTTCGAAACTTATTACCACGCGGCATCAAACTGACGGGTGATGATGTATTTGACCGCTGTTCTTATGTTCTGTCGGTAAAAATGCAAGACCCTCAATTTGCGGGGCAAACCAAAGAGCGCCTATCTTCTCGTCAAACTGCGGCATTTGTCTCAGGTGTCGTGAAAGATGCTTTTAGCCTTTGGTTAAATGAAAAGCCGCAATTGGCTGAGCAACTAGCGGAAGTGTGTATTGCTAATGCGCACCGCCGTATGCGAGCAAGCAAAAAAGTCGTACGTAAGAAAATCGCATCCGGTCCAGCGCTTCCAGGTAAATTAACCGATTGTTCGGTTCAAGACTTAAGCCGCACTGAGATCTTTTTCGTGGAAGGGGATTCAGCGGGTGGTAGTGCAAAACAAGCACGAGATCGTGAGTTCCAAGCGGTGATGCCACTTCGCGGTAAAATACTGAATACATGGGAAGTGTCTGCAGATCAGGTATTGGCTTCTCAGGAAGTACACGACATTTCGGTTGCTTTAGGAATTGATCCGGATAACGACAACCTAGACGGTCTGCGTTACGGTAAAATTTGTATTCTTGCGGATGCGGACTCTGATGGTCTTCATATCGCTACGCTTTTATGTGCCCTGTTTACTCGCCACTTCCGTGCGTTAGTAGAAGCTGGTCATATTTACGTTGCAATGCCTCCTTTGTATCGAATCGACTGTGGTAAAGAAGTTTTCTACGCCTTAGACGATGACGAAAAAGAAGGGGTATTGGAGCGCCTTTCTAAGAAGAAAGCCAAAATCAACGTTCAGCGATTCAAAGGTTTGGGTGAAATGAACCCACTCCAGCTGCGTGAAACAACCATGGATCCCAATACGCGTCGCTTGGTTCAATTAACCATAGATGACAGCGATGCAACCATGGAAATGATGGATATGTTGCTTGGTAAGAAACGTGCGGATGACCGCCGTACTTGGTTACAAAGCAACGGTGATTTGGCTGAGGTTTAATAGATGTCGACAGAAATAACATACGATGGCGTTGAACAGCTGCCAATGCGCAGGTTTACTGAAGACGCGTATCTGAATTACTCAATGTACGTCATCATGGATCGTGCCCTGCCTTACATAGGCGATGGCTTAAAACCGGTTCAGCGACGTATTATTTATGCTATGTCGGAGCTCGGTTTATCCGCAGCGTCTAAATACAAAAAATCGGCTCGTACTGTGGGTGACGTGTTGGGTAAGTATCACCCTCACGGCGATTCTGCATGTTATGAAGCCATGGTATTGATGGCACAGCCTTTTTCCTATCGTTACCCATTGGTTGATGGTCAGGGGAACTGGGGTGCACCGGACGATCCGAAATCCTTCGCTGCGATGCGATATACCGAAGCCAAACTGTCTAAATTTGCCGAAGTATTGCTTGGAGAATTAGGGCAGGGGACCGTTGAATGGCAACCCAACTTTGATGGCACGATGAAAGAGCCACAAATGTTGCCAGCAAGGCTGCCACATATTCTTCTTAACGGCGTAACCGGTATTGCGGTTGGTATGGCGACAGACATCCCACCACATAACGTACGTGAAGTGGCCGATGCTACGATTAAGCTGATTGATAATCCTAAACTGGAACTTGACGACATAATGCAACATGTCCAAGGTCCGGATTATCCGACAGAAGCGGAGATCATTTCTCCGAAAGCTGAAATCGAGAAGATTTACCGCAATGGTCGCGGTAGCATTAAAATGCGAGCGGTTTGGAACAAAGAGAATGGCGAGATCGTTATTACCTCTTTGCCTCATCAAGTCTCTGGTGCTAAATTGCTAGAACAGATCGCTAATCAGATGCGAGCGAAGAAGCTACCAATGGTTGACGATCTTCGCGATGAATCTGATCATGAAAACCCAACACGTATTGTTATTGTGCCAAGATCGAACCGAGTGGACAGTGATCAGTTGATGAATCATTTGTTTGCTTCCACGGATCTGGAAAAAAGCTATCGCGTTAACTTAAACATGATTGGCTTGGATAATCGCCCGCAAGTGAAAGGGCTGGTGACTATC
Organism: Vibrio sp. vnigr-6D03; assembly: GCF_002835515.1. Classification (NCBI taxonomy): domain Bacteria; kingdom Pseudomonadati; phylum Pseudomonadota; class Gammaproteobacteria; order Vibrionales; family Vibrionaceae; genus Vibrio; species Vibrio sp. vnigr-6D03. Next base: position 91,630 of record NZ_PIZL01000015.1, on the reverse strand, counting down.
CTGAAAGAGTGGATTGAATTCCGCCGTGAAACGGTTCGTCGAAGGCTGCAATATCGTTTAGACAAAGTGTTGGCGCGTCTACACATCTTGGAAGGTTTGTTGATCGCTTACCTAAACCTTGATGAAGTGATCGAAATCATCCGAACAGAAGATGATCCTAAAGCTGTGCTGATGTCTCGCTTTAGTATCTCTGAAATTCAAGCTGATGCGATCCTCGATACGAAACTTCGTAATCTTGCCAAGCTGGAAGAAATGAAGATCCGTGGAGAGCAGGAAGAATTAGAAAAAGAGCGTGAGAAACTGGAGCAGTTGCTTGGCTCTGAGCGTCGCTTGAATACTTTGATTAAAAAAGAGATCAAAGCTGATGCGGAAAAATATGGCGATGATCGTCGCTCGCCAATTGTTGAGCGAGCAGAAGCGAAAGCGTTAACTGAACGAGATCTAATGCCAAGTGAACCAATCACCGTGGTTCTGTCAGAAAAAGGCTGGATACGTCATGCTAAAGGTCATGATGTCGACTCAGAGAGTTTGAACTATAAATCGGGTGACAAATATCTCGCACATGCTCGTGGTAAGAGTAATCAACAAGCGGTTTTTCTGGGTACAGATGGTCGTAGCTATTCGCTTGAATCCCACTCGTTGCCTTCGGCACGGAGCCAAGGTGAGCCCATTACCGGTCGATTGAACATTACCGCGGGTACAACGATCAGTCAGGTGATTATGGGTGAAGAAGATCAGCTTTGGCTTGTTGGTTCAGATGCGGGTTATGGGTTTGTCTGTAAAGGCACCGATTTACTTTCCAAAAACCGCAGCGGTAAGGCGTTGGTCAATCTTCCTCAAAATTCTGAGGTGATGACACCAAGCGCAATTTCTGATTTGGATAATGACGAGATACTCGCAATCACCAATCAAGGTCGAATGCTGATATTTGCTATTAAAGATCTCCCTCAGCTGAGTAAAGGTAAAGGGAATAAGATCATTAATATCCCATCAGCGAAAGCCAAAGAGCGTGAAGAAACGGTTTCTCACTTAATGGCTCTTCCTAGTGGTGTCTCTATTACTTTGTACGCTGGCAAACGTAAACTTGGTTTGAAACCTGCTGACTTGGATAACTTCCGAGGAGAGCGAGGTCGAAGAGGTAGTCTGTTACCGCGAGGTTTGCAGCGCGTGACTCGAATAGAAATTGAGAGTAGCACGCAGTTATCTGCTCCTGAATCGGACAGTGAATAGTAAAAACCCCCTAGTTTAGCTAGGGGGTTTTTGTTTGGTGTTAATTGATCAATACATGTGAATGGAGCAAGATAGCAAAGAGACGGTGTTTTAACCCTGAGGGTCATCACCTACGAGCACATTGAGTTTTACTTTCTCGCCTTTACGAAGAACGGTCATCTCTACTTCTGCACCAGGGCGTAGACCCGTTACAATTTCAAGAACACCTTCTTTTCCATTAACCTTTGCACCACCAATTTCAAGTATGATGTCTTTTACTCGAATGCCCGCGTCTTCTGCTGGACCACCTACATCCACACTCATCACTATGATGCCACCTACGTATTCTGCTCCAAGTATTCTTGATGAGATGGAAGTGATGTCTTGACCACTAATACCGATGTAACCACGAATAACACGACCATCAGCAATGATTTTTTCCATTACCCTATCCGCTAAAAAATACGGTATAGCAAATGAAATTCCATAGGTGTTTGTGTTTGTCGCTTGCTGGAAGGAAGCCGTATTGATACCAACTAACTCGCCTTTCGTGTTAACCAAAGCACCGCCCGAGTTACCTTTATTAATTGCCGCGTCGGTTTGTATAAATGGCTGACGACCATCTGCGCTGATGGCAAAGCGTTCAATCGCAGAAATGATGCCAAAAGTAGTTGTTTGACCTAAGTTATATGGGTTACCTATTGCGAGTACGACGTCGCCGACTTTTTCTTGATAGTTCGGGTTCAGAGGGATAACAGGTAGGTTTGCCCCTTCAATTCGCAAAACAGCAATATCCGTTCTTCGGTCTTTGCCGACCAATTGAGCCGAGAAATATCGACCATCTTGTAAGGCTACCGTTATTTCCGCAGCCTGAGCGATGACGTGGTAGTTTGTTATGATGTAGCCTTTTTTACTTACAATGACACCTGAACCCAGATCTTGTTTAATTCCAGCTCTGTCACCATCATTTGGCTTACTTGTATAAATGTTGACGACAGCAGGGCTTGCTCTACGTACAGCATGACTGAACGATACCTGAAGATCTTCTATATTAGTCGGCGTGTCATCTATTGTTGCTTCTACCGCAGCTGTTCGCAGTGATGGCAATACGGCAAGAAGTAAACCTGCGGTAAGGAGCCCTATGAATGAAGAGCGTAAAAGGGTCTTCCACATACTATCCTCAGAGTGGGTATAAAGGGGAAAACCCCATAAGAATTTGATTTACATTGAGAGAGAAAGCATAGCACTGATTAGCCAACGTATGCCAGTACTGGCTATGTCAGCTGCGTGTTAGCCCAGACAGAGCTTTTAAAACGGCAGGTGTAAAAAAGGAAGCAGTTATTTGCTTCCTTTTTAGAAATGTTGTTTGTGAAATGACAAGAAGTGCTAACTTAATATCAATAACTTTATTAACAACAAATGCTTACGTAACGGTAATACTTATCTAACAACAAGGTAAATCGTTCTTTCGCCTCGTTGGATGTTCAGCGCGAGTACATTTGGTTTGTCTTCCAAAATGGCTCTCAACTGCCCAAGGTTTTTAACACGAGTACGGTTAACACCTATAATGATATCACCTTCCTTAAGCTGATAAGCATCGGCTGGAGAGCCTTTCTCAACACTGGTAACCTTCACGCCTGACAGTGGATCACTGTTGTCTGTGTTTGAAAGTTCCGCCCCGGCAAGCCCTTCATGCAGTTTGTCTGCCCGTGTCTTATTGTCACCAGCTTCTTGCAGGGTTGCGTCGAATGTTTTGTTTTTACCGTCGCGAATAACCCCAATGGTGATTTCTTTACCGGCACCTAGCGTGGCTATTTTCGCCCGAAGTTCTCCGAACGTGCTAATGGACTTACCGTTTAATGAAACAATAACGTCGCCCGCTTCCAGCCCTGCCTCATCTGCCGCACTTTCAGGCACAACCTGGCTTACGAATGCACCTTTATTTGATTCGTAACCAAGGGCTTCAGCGAGCTCAGATGTGATTTCACTTCCTTGAACGCCAAGTAAGCCTCGTTTGACTTGACCAAACTCCAGTATTTGCTGTGTCAGGTTTTTCATCATATTGGCGGGAATCGCGAATCCAATCCCAACATTACCGCCATTTGGCCCAAGAATCGCAGTGTTTATGCCGATCAGTTCACCGTTTAGGTTCACCAATGCTCCACCGGAGTTACCGCTATTAATCGCGGCATCGGTCTGAATGAAGTTTTCAAAATTCTGTACGTTTAAGCCAGAACGCCCAAGCGCAGACACTATTCCTGAAGTAACAGTTTGACCCAAACCAAACGGGTTACCTATTGCAACAGTAAAATCACCAACGCGTAATTTATCGGAATCCGCCAATACGATTTGGGTTAGGTTTTCTGACTTTTCTAACTTAAGCAATGCCACATCCGACATTTCATCACCACCGATGAGCTCTGCATCGTATTCGCGACCATCGTGTAGTTGAACGCGTATTTCGTCAGCGCCTTTAATTACGTGGTAATTGGTGACAATGTGTCCTTTTTCGGCATCAATGACAACACCAGAACCGAGCCCGCGAAACGGACGCTCTTGCACTTGCTCAGCAGGAAAGTCTGGGCCAAAAAAGAATCGGAATGCTTCTGGAACACGTTGAGTGGCAACGTGTTTGCCTTCGACGGCTATGCTTACAACCGCAGGGGTTACTTTTTCAAGCATAGGTGCAAGGCTAGGTAACTGTTCACCGCTAACCGCTACTGGTAATGCCGCAGTAGCGGGCAGTGGCGCGATGATTGAACTTAAGCTTAATGTTAATGCACTTAAAACAAGCAAAGGTTTTTTCATCATAAGGCTCCTCTTTGATAGGTGAAGATTATGACTCAGTAACCTAAATAAAGTTCAATCATCCATTTTTCAAGTCATGATACTTTTTGTACCAAGACCGTTTTTTGTACCAAGACCGTTTTTTGTATCAAGATAGTTTTTTGCATCAAGACAGTTTTGGAGCAGGTTCATCGGTAGGTGTATTGATGACTTCTTTCTCTTGGTCTTTCAGCAAACCCGTTGCACCATGCGCATAATCTTTAGGTGCTTCTTGACCGTTATCTTTAGAAATTATTTCTTCTTCAGTATGTTGGGCTATCTTTTTTACAAATGGATTGTCTTGTTCGGGAACGTTAGGCAGTAGCTCCGTCGACGTTTTCGCCATATGCTGATAAAGCTTTGTGTAGTCTTTTCCAAGCACATCTAACATTTCTGCTGTTTGAGCGAAGTGATCGGCAAGTTCTTGTCTTTGTTGCTCCAACTCGAATTTGGATTTTTCTAAATCTTTTTGAATGGATTTCTGCTTATTCGCATCCGGTGTCATCAGTTTTGCCAGAAAATAACCGGCAACTAATCCGATCACAATCCCAATGACAATATACATCCCAGGCATAAATGCTCCTTTATCATCGTTACAGTAAGCTGTGTTTGGCTGAATTTTGGGGAATTCAATTGCAGAGACCAAAGTCACCTTTAAGGCTTGATTTGTTATTGGTGTGTTACACAGCCGAAGGGGCATGGTACTATGAGTTCAGAGTACGATAAAGAGAAAGCGTCTTATACTGAGAACAAAAAAACGACATGTCTCAACTCTTTGAAGTCGCTATAATCGTAATAGTATCAACACGATTAATGAACAATAATAAACGTAGTTTCCAATGACGCCTAAGCTTAAATATCAAGAAGATATAGAAAACAACGGATTTTCGGTTGACCTTGCTCAGCAACTTGCTGTTGAAAAATTAGACAGCTTATATCACCGATTTCAAGACTATTTAAATACTCCTATCGAACCACTTTCTACCTGGCAAAAATTGATGGGGAAGAAGCCTCAAAAACCTGAACCACCAAATGGTTTATATTTCTGGGGCGGTGTAGGGCGTGGGAAAACTTATCTAATGGATACGTTTTTTGATGCGTTGCCCACCGATAAGAAACTTAGGGTTCATTTTCACCGTTTTATGTACCGGGTTCATGATGAACTAAAAGCGTTGGGTGAAGTTGCGGATCCTCTAGAGAAAGTGGCTGATGTATTAAAGTCTGAAGCTGATATTATTTGCTTTGACGAGTTTTTTGTATCGGATATTACCGATGCGATGATTTTGGGCACCTTGATGCGGGCGTTGTTTGCCAGAAATGTTGTTCTCGTAGCTACCTCTAATATTCCGCCACAAGACTTGTATCGAAATGGATTGCAAAGGGCTCGCTTTTTGCCGGCTATTGCGCTTATCGAAAAGCATTGTGATGTACTGAATGTCGACAGCGGTATCGATTACCGCCTTAGAACCCTTGAACAAGCCGAAATTTTCCATTTCCCGTTGGACAAAGATGCCACCATCAATTTGAATCGATATTACCGTCAACTGGTTGGTGAAGGTCATCAATGCGTTACTCAAATAGAAGTGAACCACCGAATAATTGATGTCATTAATGTTCATGATGACGTACTTATGGCAACGTTCGGGCAGTTGTGTGAATCGATGAGAAGTCAAAATGACTACATTGAGATGTCTCGTGAATATCACACTGTGTTACTGGGTGATGTGAAGCAAATGGGAAAAAGTAATGATGATGCAGCAAGGCGATTTATAGCGTTAGTTGACGAGTTTTATGAAAGGAATGTAAAACTCATTATTTCTTCAGAAGTGGCTTTGGAAGAACTCTACACAGAAGGGCACTTGAACTTCGAATTTAAACGTTGTCAGTCGCGTCTAATTGAAATGCAAAGTCATGATTATTTGGCTAAAGAACACTTACCTTAGTATCAGAAAAACGTACAATTTGCCGATTCACTTTCCAAAGAGGAAAAAAATGATCTTTTTAGAGAAAAAAAGGTGATTTTTTCCTCACTCTTCTCTATAATCCTGCGACCTACCGTTACTGCGAGCCTCTGGCTACACATGATAAGTAGCTACGCCGAGAGTTTCCAACACTCGAAGGGGTGATGAATGGGGCTTTCAGACAGTGGGGACAAGTAATTGTTCCTTAAGTGTAAATTTTTTAATAGGTAATTATTAGCATGAAAACTTTCGTTGCTAAACCAGAAACTGTAAAACGCGACTGGTACGTTGTAGATGCAGAAGGTAAAACTCTGGGTCGTATTGCAAGTGAAATTGCATCTCGCCTACGCGGCAAGCATAAAGCAGAATACACTCCTCACGTAGACACTGGTGATTACATCATCGTTGTTAACGCTGAGAAAGTTGCTGTTACTGGTAACAAAGCTAAAGGTAAAGTGTACTACCGTCACTCTGAGTTCCCAGGTGGTCTAAAATCTATCACTTTTGAAAAGTTGATCGATCGTAAACCTGAAATGGCTATCGAACTTGCGGTTAAAGGCATGCTACCACGTGGTCCTCTTGGCCGTGCTATGTACCGTAAGCTGAAAGTTTACGCTGGCGCTGAGCACAACCATGCTGCTCAACAACCACAAGTACTAGACATCTAATCGGGGATTATGAAAATGGCAGAGAATCAATACTACGGCACTGGTCGTCGCAAAAGCTCAGCAGCCCGTGTTTTCATCAAACCAGGCAGCGGTGAAATTGTAATCAACAAGCGTAGCCTTGATGTTTACTTCGGTCGTGAAACTTCTCGTATGGTTGTTCGTCAGCCACTTGAGCTAGTTGAATTGACTGAGAAGCTAGACCTATACATCACTGTTTCTGGTGGTGGTATTTCTGGTCAAGCTGGCGCGATCCGCCACGGCATCACTCGTGCTCTAATGGAGTACGATGAGTCTCTACGTCCTGCGCTACGTGCAGCTGGTTACGTTACTCGTGACGCTCGTTGCGTTGAACGTAAGAAAGTTGGTCTACGTAAAGCACGTCGTCGTCCACAGTTCTCTAAGCGTTAATCTTTCTCTATTCAGAAAGTTACCGCTCCAGTTTTGCTGGATTGTGGCACCAAAAGCTCGGTATTTATACCGGGCTTTTTGTTTTTTCCCTCCTAAAAATTCCTTGTAACTCTTTCTTCTTAAATTACATTTTTTAAATATCCCTATCTTTTGTGATGTAATCGCCACTTTCGCTCACATTTGTTACAAAAAAGTAGTATTACCTTGTCAAAAAGTAGGGTTTTATTTATCATTTCTTAAGCAAATAAGTATAAAAAACGCGTAATTTTTAGCCATGCTCTTTTGGAAGTCGGAAAAATAATAAGACACTGGGAGCAAATGGGAGAATGTTGGATGAGCAATGCGCCTATAAATAACGGACGTCGGCGCTTCCTAACAGCCACAACTGCAGTTGTGGGTGCTGTGGGAGGTATCGCCGTCGCCGTTCCTTTTATCAAATCTTGGAACCCTAGCGCCAAAGCTAAGGCCGCCGGAGCCCCCGTTGAAGTTGAAATTGGGAAACTGGAAGAAGGCCAAATGGTTCGTGTTGAATGGCGAGGTAAACCTGTTTGGGTGGTCCGTCGTTCGAATTCCATTGTTGAAGAACTCAAAGAGCTGGATGGGCAGCTTCGTGACCCTGCGTCATCAGAGGAGCAGCAGCCTTCTTACGCGGAAAATACTTACCGGTCTATCAAACCTGAGTATTTCGTTGCAGTTGGAATATGTACTCACTTGGGTTGTTCTCCAACTTACCTCCCAGATAGCTTTAACGAACAAGTGCAAGGAGTTAAATCTGGGTTCTTTTGCCCATGTCATGGTTCTAAATTTGATATGGCAGGACGAGTATTCCAAGGGGTTCCAGCTCCTTTAAACTTGGTTGTTCCCAAGCATACATATTTGACCGACTCTAAGATTCTTATTGGGGTTGATGATGGAGGGGAAGCCTAATGCAAGCGATACTTGATTGGGTAGAGAAACGCCTACCCGCGATGAATGCTTATAAAAAGCACCTTTCAGAATACCCAATGCCAAAGAACTTCAATTTCTGGTATCTTTTCGGTTCTTTAGCAATGCTGGTTTTGGTTAATCAGATCTTAACGGGTATCTGGTTGACAATGAACTACGTACCGTCTGGTGATGGTGCATTTGCCTCCATTGAATACATAATGCGTGATGTGGAATACGGATGGTTACTCCGCTACATGCACTCAACCGGTGCTTCTGCATTCTTTGTCGTGGTATACCTCCACATGTTCCGTGGTCTAATTTACGGCTCTTATCAAAAGCCCCGTGAGTTACTGTGGATCTTTGGTATGTTGATCTTCCTCGTGCTCATGGCTGAAGCCTTCATGGGTTACCTACTTCCTTGGGGACAGATGTCGTATTGGGGAGCACAGGTAATTATTTCGCTATTTGGTGCAATTCCTGTAATCGGGGATGACTTAACGCTTTGGATTCGTGGCGATTATGTTATTTCTGGTGCGACGCTTAACCGCTTCTTTGCACTTCACGTCATAGCGTTACCCATCGTATTGCTACTTCTTGTTGTTTTGCATATTTTAGCTCTGCATGAAGTCGGTTCTAATAACCCTGATGGTATCGAAACCAAGCTACCGAAAGGCAGTATGGGTGACGACTACAAAACGCAATTCAAATTCCACGACTATTACAGCAAAAAATACGACATTATTGATTCGGTACCTTTCCATCCGTATGGAACCGTTAAAGATTTGGTTGGCGTTGCTGGGTTCTTATTCCTTTTCTGCTACGTATTGTTCTTTAATCCAGAGATGGGAGGCTACTTCCTTGAGCCACCTAACTTTGAAGCAGCAAACCCGCTGAAAACACCAGAGCATATTGCGCCAGTTTGGTACTTCACACCTTTCTACGCCATATTACGTGCTGTACCTGATAAGTTGTTAGGCGTGGTTGCAATGGGGGCTTCGATTGTTGTGCTGTTCCTACTTCCATGGCTTGATCGTTGTAAAGTACGTTCTTATCGTTATCGCAGTAAGTTCCACTTATTCAATATCATTCAGTTCACCATCTGTTTTATCGCGTTGGGTGTTTTAGGTGCTTTACCTGCAACACCAACTTACACGCTTATGGCGCAGATATTTAGTTTGGGTTATTTCATGTTCTTTGTGTTGCTGTACTTCTACAGTAAAAATGAAGCCACGAAACCATTACCAGAGAGGGTGACATTCAAATGAAGAAGTGGATTGTAATGCTTTTTGCTTTGATACCGTCTTTGGTGATGGCCGCCGGTGCGAATGTACCGCTAGACAAAGCGAACAACGATTTAAGCGATAAGGCTTCTCTGCAAAATGGTGCGAAGCTATTTATGAACTATTGCTTTGGCTGTCACTCAGCGCAGTATCAGCGATATGAACGTGTAGCGACTGATCTTAATATTCCTCTCGATCTTATGAAGGAACATTTGATATTTGATCCGGAAGTTAAAATCGGTTCTTTGATGGAAAACTCGATTCCAGATAAGCAAGCTGGTAACTGGTTTGGCGCGCCACCACCTGATTTGACTTTGGTTGCACGAGTTCGTGGGGCAGATTGGTTGTATACCTACCTTCGTTCCTTCTATGCTGATCCATCACGTCCTTTTGGGGTGAACAACGTTGTATTCCCGAGCGTTGGTATGCCACATGTACTTGAAGAGTTACAGGGTGTTCCAACTGCAGTGTATGAAACACACACTGTAAACGGTGAAGAGAAACAGGTGATTGCCCGAATCGAAACGGATGGCCGCGGAGAACTCAGCCCGACGGAATACGACGATGCAGTTAGGGATTTAGTGAATTTCTTGGAGTATTCCGGTGACCCAGTCAAACTTGAGCGTCATGTCATGGGCTGGTGGGCTATGGCATTCCTTGTTCTCTTGACTATAGTGGTAGTATTCCTCAAGAAAGAGTATTGGCGTGATGTTCACTAATCGTGCTATAATACATCGCTAATTTTTCTACAATGGAGACAGTTGGTCTCCATTGTTTTTTTTATTTTCAAGTGTGCTGGAGGGCTCAATGGCTGTAGCTGCCAATAAACGTTCCGTGATGACTCTATTTTCTAGTGCTTCTGATATGTACAGCCACCAGGTTCGTATTGTTCTGGCTGAGAAAGGGGTGAGTTTCGAAGTTGAACTGGTTGATGAAGCAAACTTACCAAGTGAGCTTATCGAACTAAACCCTTATAAGACGGTGCCAACTTTGGTCGACCGTGAACTAGCACTATATAACTCCAAGATTATCATGGAGTATCTGGATGAGCGTTTCCCGCACCCACCATTGATGCCAGTCTACCCTGTTGCCCGTGGTAACAGCCGTTTGATGATGTTCCGAATTGAGAACAACTGGTATTCGTTGGCAGAAAAGGTACAGAAAGGGAACGCTGAAGAAGCAGAGTCTGCTCGCACTAAATTGCGTAACGACCTACTTACTCTTGCTCCAATTTTTGCAGAATACGAATACTTCATGAGTGAAGAATTCAGCTTGATCGATTGCTACTTGGCTCCGCTTCTATGGCGTTTGCCTACGTTAGGTATCGATTTAATTGGACCAGGTTCGAAAGAACTTAAGATTTACATGAATCGCGTATTTGAGCGTGATTCGTTCTTAGCTTCTTTAACAGAAGCTGAGCGTGAAATGCGTTTGGTTCGTTAATGGATATAGAGAAAATGACACCGCGCCGTCCTTATTTGGTACGCGCGTTTTATGAGTGGTTAGTTGATAACGACTTAACCCCGCATTTGGTTGTTGATGCAACATTGTCTGGTGTACGAGTTCCTCAAGAGTTTATTCAGGATGGTCAGATCATTTTGAATATTGCCCCGCGCGCGGTAGGTAACTTGGAAATGAGTAACGATGCGATTACTTTCAACGCCCGATTTGGCGGTAAACCTCATTCTGTCATCGCACCCCTTTACGCTGTGCATGCGATATATGCTCGTGAAAATGGTGCAGGAACTATGTTTGAACCTGAAGAAGGTTACATAGACGCAGAGGAAGGCATTGTCGAGGAAGACTCTGAAGATATCGGATTTGATGTTGTTGACAGCATTGCGGAATCCGAACAAGTTGAGTCTCCATCGGATAATACTCCACCTGAGAGACCGAAAGGTCGCCCTAGTTTAAGGGTCGTAAAATAGTTACTAGGTTCCTATTCTCTAATCGGACAATACAAAAAAGCAGCGAATTTTCGCTGCTTTTTATTTAGCTAAGAATAAAGAATCGATTCAGGCACCTTTCACCTTAGGCTAAGTTTGTTCGGCTATTTCAAAGGCTCGAATCACTTGTTTCACCCCGGAAATATTGCGCGCAATATCAGTCGCGATGTCTGCTTGCTCAGGAGTAACATACCCAAGTAAAAAAACTTCACCATCTTCAGTGATGACTTTGATTTTTACTGTGGTCAGATTTTCGTTCGCAATCAAACTGGTTTTGACTTTAGTGGTAATCCAGCTGTCGTGCGTAATAGTTTGCAAATCAAGCAGCGGGCGAACACGCAGTTGATTCGATACGCTACTTACCCCTTTAGTTTCTGATACTCTAACACCGAATTGCTCTTTGTAGTCTTGAGTGACAGCTTGACCAATTAGAATAACCTTGCCACGAAAGGCCGTTGCCGTTGCCTTTACGTGTCCAGTATAAGGGGCTTTGTTTCCAATTCCGGCTACCTCAAATTCCAATTGGCTATCCTGCCATTGCTCCTGAGTCGTGCGTGTATCTGAAACGATATTGGCAGTGGTTGCTGCGCCAGCCACCAGTAATCCAGCACAACCTGTAAGGCTTAAACTGCAAGCTGCGGCTAATAACCATTTTCTCATTTCTGTACCTCTCGTAAAAATACCAAGCTGCTTACTCAACAGAACATCATGTTTTCTAACTACTCGTCATGCGAAGGAAAGAGCACTTGGTCGATAAGGTCACACAGACAATGTAGGGTTACCATGTGAACTTCATGGATACGAGCAGTTCGATGGGATGGAATGCGAATTTCGACATCAGACTCGCCTAACAACCCCGCCATCTCGCCGCCATCTTTACCTGTGAATGCGATAATAGTCATATCACGGGTTACAGCTGCTTCCATTGCTTTGATGATGTTTTTGCTATTTCCGCTCGTTGATATGGCGAGAAGAATATCGCCTGCTTGCCCAAATGCTCGTACTTGTTTGGAAAAAATTTCTTGGTAGTGATAATCGTTGGCGACAGCAGTTAAAGTTGTATTGTCTGCCGTAAGTGCCATTGCTGGAAGGCTTGGTCTTTCAGTTTCAAAACGATTAAGAAGGCAAGAAACAAATTGTTGAGCGTTTGAGGCTGATCCGCCATTACCACAACAAAGAATTTTATTGCCATTAAGTAAACTGGTCACCATTGCCTGCGCGGCATGCATAATGTGATCAGGCAGCGCTTCGGCTGCAGCAATTTGAATTTGAATACTTTCTGTAAAGCTTTCTTTAATGCTGTCTAGCATCGATTATCCTTGAGTTATTGCGTTTTTTATCCACTCAACTTGGCGTCCTTCATCATGAATGGCAACGACGTCAAACCGGAAGTCGGTATCGTAAGGAGATAAGTTGTTCTTACTTAGCCATATCATAGCGGCTTTAACCAGCTTTCGCTGTTTTGCTGGTGTTACCATTTCCGCTGCGTGTCCATAGTGGCTTTGTTTACGATACTTTACCTCGACAAACACCACAGTGCTTTGTTCTTTCATTATCAAATCTAATTCACCAACTTTGGTATTAAAATTAGACTCAATCGGTTTTAATCCCTTACCAGCAAGAAACTTACTGGCAAAGGATTCGTATCGTTCACCTAGCGCTCTACGGTTAAATAGCCTCATGCTCAGCCCAGCTAACTTCGCGCTGAACCACACACTCGTTATTAATGGTTAGAGTGCCAGTTTGCCCTTTAACCGAGTATTCTGGCATAACTTTCATTTGTGGCAACTCTAAGATCAGCTTGTATGCATCCATTCCAAGCGCATGTAGGCGTTTTTCTACATTACCACTTTTCGGCCAGTTTTCTTCAAGTTGTGCCTTTAAAGCAGAGTTTTGCTCAATCAGCATCGGAATGTCACTGTAAACCACACCACTTAAGTCTTCATACTGACGCTTTTTCCCACTATTACTCCGCGAGTTTGAAAACAGCTTAGGAGGCGTTGTGTCTGGATTGATGGCCACTTCAATGAAAGGTTTAATGAGGGTCAGCTCGGAACTTTTAGCCACAACATAGACTGCATCAATATCGCGACGGCTGCGAGGTTGAGACTCTGTTTGAATGTTGATTAGGCGGTTAAGTTGGGCTATGCGCGCTTGACTGTCTGCTAGACCAAAGACTGAGTTGATGTTCTTTTGAAGCTGGGACTTGTTACCGAAATAGCTGAACGCTGCTGGGTTCTTACTGTATTTTTCCCATTCTGACTTGAATGCTTGAGTGACTCGCTCACCAAAGCCTCCTACAGGAGCAAGAATCAGTGGATATTGGAACCCGTTTGCAAATAGATATTTCGCGGCTTGAGCAACCTCTTGTTCAGGCGAGAGCGTGAAATAACACACACGAGTTTCAGGTAGCTTTGCGTCTGGGATATTGAGTGCAAGCATGGGAAGTTGTGTCGATTGTTGAAGCACTTCCACTTTGTCTTTTACCAATGGGCCCACAACAAAATCCACATGACGTTTTTCAAGCTCTTGCTGTATTTCATCGGTTGAAAGTGCAGCGGAATCAAGAACCGTCAACGTCGCCATGTCTTCTCGATTAAAATCATCCATCATTGCATGAATGAAACCATCGCGAACCAACTGACCTTGCTTCCCATATTTTCCACTGAGAGGCAGTACCAGCCCAGTATTTGTAGGCTTAATGATTTCTAGGGCAAGAATGGCTTGTACATCATCAGGAGTATAGATGTTCGCTGGGTGCTCTGGATTGGCTGCAAACCAAGTTTCTAATGTACTTTTGAGTTGAGCAGGATTCCCGGAAATGGTTTTCATGTAGACGGCAAGTTGGAGCCAGCCTTGTAATTCGGATTCCCCATCCTCAACTTGTAGAGAAGTAATATCGTACTCAGAGTACGTACTCAGGTTGAGCCAAATATTCTGATGATTTCGTACTTGCGCATCTTCAAACGAATACTGATTAGCAGCAATATATTCTCGGCTGGCGTTTAGGTGATCCGATAGCAACTCAAACAACTGCGCACGAAATTCATGATATTCACTCCACTGAGCATTATTTAGCTCCCACCAAGGCTGATAATTCAGCTGTTGCAGAGCGGATTGAATTTCACCTGTACGGAAGAGCAATTGCGCGCGCGAAATTTGCCATTCAGCCATTTGCACAGGTGATAAAGCTTGCTTAGATAGACGTTTTACTAAATGATCGGCTCTGACCAAATCGTTTTCTTGCAAAGCCGCTTTTAACGCCATGATCAGAAGATCATTTTGGGTGCCACCTTTCGCACTGTCGGCTTGCATGACATAGGCCTGTGCACTTTGCGTTGGATCTTGTGTAACGTCAATATTCACAGGTGTTTGTGAAGTAGTCGAACACGCCGCTAAAGTTACTGCCAAGGCGATAGGGGTCAGAAGGCGTGGTACACTAAATTTATTCTGGTGCTTCATAGCCATGAGTTCTTGTTAAACAAATACAAAATTGTCTCTATATTAATCGTTGAAGTGATGGTAAACAAATGACAGACAACAATTCTTCCCCGTCTGAGGTCTCAACTCTCTATATTGTTCCCACCCCAATCGGAAATTTGGGAGATATTACGCAGCGAGCCATAGAAGTTTTATCCAACGTGGATCTTATTGCCGCTGAAGATACCCGACACACAGGCAAGCTACTTTCCCACTTCAATATATCGACGAAAACATTCGCTCTGCATGATCACAATGAACAACAAAAAGCGCAAGTACTGGTTGAGAGGTTACAACAAGGGCTTTCTATTGCTCTGGTTTCCGATGCTGGAACGCCATTAATCAGTGATCCAGGGTATCACCTAGTGAATCAATGTCGTCAGGCGGGTGTCAAAGTTGTGCCATTACCAGGTGCCTGTGCTGTGGTGACAGCATTGAGCGCTGCGGGGCTGCCTTCCGATCGATTCAGTTTTGAAGGTTTTCTTCCTCCTAAGAGTAAAGGTCGAAAAGATAAGTTCCTTGAAATTGCCAAAGCTGAACGTACCTGTATTTTTTATGAGTCGCCACACCGTATCATGGACTCTCTCAAAGACATGCTTGAGATCCTTGGTGCTGATAGGGAAGTGGTTCTAGCCCGCGAACTGACCAAAACGTATGAAACCATTCAGGGGATGCCGTTAGGCGAACTTATTCCTTGGATTGAAGAAAATGACAACCGTAAAAAAGGTGAAATGGTGCTGCTCATACACGGTCACCGAGAGCAAGCCACAGAAGAAATACCTGATGAGGTGACTCGTACTTTGAGTATTTTAACCAAAGAGTTACCACTCAAAAAAGCGGCAGCAATGACGGCCGAAATATACAACCTCAAAAAAAATGCTCTGTATAAATGGGGATTGGAGCATTTAGATTAAGACTCGTCGATGAGTTGGTTGAGTTTTATACGATTGGCATTAAAAATATCGTCAACCCTAATGAGCCCCTAGACAGTAGGCATCTATCTCTATACAATCCGCGGTCGGAGTTGACTGGGTAGTCGCTGCTTCGTTGATGTCCTTCGGGAGACTGACGGAGGGGAGGAAAGTCCGGGCTCCAAAGAGCAGGGTGCCAGGTAACGCCTGGGGGGCGCAAGCCCACGACAAGTGCAGCAGAGAGAAAACCGCCGATGACCTATTTCCTTCGGGAAGGGCACAGGTAAGGGTGAAAGGGTGCGGTAAGAGCGCACCGTGCGACTGGCAACAGTTCGTAGCAAGGTAAACTCCACCCGGAGCAAGACCAAATAGGCTTCCACATTGCGTTGCTCGCGTAAGGAAGCGGGTAGGTTGCTTGAGCCAGTGAGCGATTGCTGGCCTAGACGAATGGCTACTGCCGCGCAAGCGGAACAGAACCCGGCTTATGTGTCGACTCCACCTATTCAGAACCCATCATTACTTTACCGAGTAATGATGGGTTTTTTGCTATTTGCTGACGCATTTAAGACTATTGTGGCTAAACTAAGCGAGACTTAGATACAAAAGCTAACAAAATAAGATTAAGTACTGGCAGCAAAGAGCGAAATCAGTACACTAAACCCTTGCTTTATTTTCGCCATTCGGCACAAGAGAAAACCATGACAGAAACTTTTCAGCACATTTCCGTTTTACTAAATGAATCCATTGATGGGTTGGCAATTAAACCCGACGGCATTTATATAGACGGCACTTTTGGTCGTGGTGGTCATAGCCGAACCATTCTTTCTAAGTTGGGAGAAAACGGTCGCTTGTTCAGTATCGATCGCGATCCGACGGCGATTGCTGAAGCCCAAAAAATTGATGATCCTCGCTTTACTATTGTTCATGGTCCATTTTCGGGTATTGCAGAATACGCCGAGCGCTATGATCTTGTAGGAAAAGTTGATGGTGTGCTTCTTGACCTTGGTGTTTCCTCTCCACAACTAGATGACGCTGAACGTGGATTCAGTTTCATGAAAGATGGTCCATTGGACATGAGAATGGATCCGACGTCAGGTATGCCGGTTTCTGAGTGGCTAAAAGAAGCCGATTTAGATGACATTACGTGGGTCATTCGTGAATTTGGTGAAGATAAGCACGCAAGACGAATTGCTAAAGCCATTGTTGCCTATCGTGAAAATGAAGAAAACGAGCCAATGACACGTACAGGTCAGCTCGCTAAGTTGATTTCAGATGCAGCCCCTAAAAATTTCAAAGAGAAAAAGCACCCAGCGACTCGCAGTTTTCAAGCGTTCCGAATTTACATCAATAGTGAATTGGAAGAGATCGATACCGCTTTGAAAGGGGCGGCTGAGATTTTAGCGGCAGAAGGGCGTCTTTCTGTCATCAGTTTTCATTCTCTCGAAGATCGCATGGTCAAGCGTTTCATGCGAAAAGAGAGTAAAGGACCTGAAGTGCCTCATGGTATCCCAATGACGGAAGATCAAATTAAGGCATTGGGCAGCGCGCGAATGAAAACGCTCAGTAAAGCCATCAAACCTTCGAAACAAGAAGTGGATGAAAATACGCGTTCACGCAGTTCAGTTTTAAGGATTGCGGAAAAACTCTAATGCCGAGTGCCAAGGACGCTTCTCCGAATCTCGCCAAGCTCATTTTTATCGACATTGTTACCGTCGGAAGAGTGCCTGCGACCCTACTATTATTAGCGTTTGCCTCAGCGATGTGGGTTGTGCATACCACGCACGATACGAGAGCTGCCATTCACCAACGTGATAGCGAACTGGTTGAAAGGGATCGTTTAGATAACGAATGGCGAAACTTAATACTGGAAGAGAATGCGTTGGCAGAGCACAGTCGTGTGCAAGAAATGGCCCAGAAAGAGTTAGATATGAAGCGTCCTGATGCCGACAAAGAGGTCATAGTTTCTTTCCAATGAGTAAGTCTAAAACCACTTCTAACACAAGAAAACAACCCGAAAAAGAAACGCCAATTCTTATCCGTTGGCGTTTTGCTGTTGTACTTGGGTTCGTTGTGTGTGTTATGGGGGCATTATTAGCGCGGTTGGCTTACATTCAGGTCATTGAGCCAGATAATCTAATTAGACAGGGTGATTTACGCTCTGTTCGTGTCAAGGCGCTGCCTTCTGCTCGGGGGATTATTTCTGATCGGAACGGGGAGCAACTTGCTGTCTCCGTACCCGTTGAAGCCGTTTGGGCAGATCCAGTCACCATATTTAAAGAGTCCGGACTAGAGCCGATAGAGCGCTGGTATGCATTGGCCGACGTACTTGGAATGGACCGCCAAAAACTTATTACGCGCATCAATAAGAATAAATCGCGCCGTTTTATCTATCTTCAACGCCAAGTCAGCCCTGCCATGGCAAATTATATTCGAGAATTAAAGTTAGCGGGTGTAGGGCTAAAGCAAGAATCTCGACGTTATTACCCCTCTGGTGAAGTTAGTGCTCACTTGATAGGTGTGACTGGAATCGATGGACATGGGCTTGAAGGTATAGAACGTTCGTACGACAAATGGCTCATGGGTGAGGCAGGCAAACGCACCATTAGAAAAGATCGCTTTGGGCGGGTTGTCGAAAACATCTCGCTCGAAGAAAGAGAAGAAGGGCAACCACTTCAACTTACTGTGGACCAAAGATTGCAGTCCATCGCGTACCGAGCGATGAAACAGGCTGTGGCCGATCACAATGCGACTTCGGCTTCAGCGGTGCTTCTGGATGTTAAAACTGGCGAAGTACTGGCGATGGTTAATGCGCCATCTTACAACCCAAACAATCGTTCTCAACGACAAAGTTTTCGAATGAGAAACCGCACCATTACAGATGCATTCGAGCCGGGTTCGACAGTGAAACCTTTCGTCGTATTGGCCGCTCTAGAAAATGGTGTGGCTGAAGAAAATACAGAAATTGATACGGGTAATGGCATTCTACAAATTGGCGGAAGTCGAGTAAGAGATGTCTCGAAGGTCGGGAAAGCCGATCTCACCACCATATTAAAAAAATCGAGTAATATCGGCGTCACTAAGTTAGCGCTCGCTATGCCGCTGGAAGCATTGCTGGGAATGTACAGCTCTGTTGGGTTTGGCGAAGTCAGTGGTTTGAACCTTGTTGGCGAAACAACCGGTATATTCCCATCGCGACGTCGTTGGTCTAAGTTTGAAATCGCAACGCTATCATTTGGTTATGGGCTATCGGTTTCACCAATTCAACTCGCGCATGCTTACGCGACCTTGGGTAATTATGGAATGTATCGACCTTTGCACATTGTGAAAAACAATAAGCACGATATTTCAAAACAAGTGATCGATGAGCATAACGTAAAGTTAGTTCTGAATATGATGGAGAAGGTAACCCAAAAAGGGGGCAGTGCCACACGTGCTGCCGTTCCGGGTTATCGGATTGCCGCCAAAACGGGGACATCCCGTAAAGCAACGGCTGGTGGCTATAGTGACGAATATTTTGCTTATACAGCAGGTATTGCACCAGTAAGCGATCCAAGGCTGGCATTAGTTGTGGTGGTGAATGAACCGCAAGGTGACCAGTATTACGGTGGTACCGTTGCTGCACCTGTTTTTTCTGAAATTATGAAAGGTGCACTGCAAATTCTCAATGTCGCACCGGATGAAAATCAGTTTTCGGAATAATAGAATTTCTAAAGAATAGATAAGAGGAAATTGCGTGCATAATTTAGCTTCTCTGATTCGTCCATGGACAGATGCAAATATTCCTGAAGAATTTAACGTTCGTATTACTCAGTTAGTATTGGATAGTCGAAAAGTACAGCCAGGTGACACATTCGTGGCGCTTTCAGGCCATGCAGTCAATGGTCATGATTTTATTCCTGCGGCTGTTAACAGCGGAGCTGTTGCAGTAATTGCTCAGGCAACCGAAGAGCACCCACATGGTAGCTATGAAGAGCAAAGCGGTACGTTGATCGTTTATCTCAGCGATTTGAATATGATCTTATCGGCAATTGCTTTGCGAGCATATGGTGATATAGATGCCAAGCTTATTGGTGTCACTGGGACCAATGGAAAAACCACCATTACGCAAATCATCGCTCAATGGATAGAACTGGTTGGTCAAAAAGCCGCAGTAATGGGCACGGCCGGTAATGGCTTTCTCCACGATATTAAACCTGCGTTAAACACAACTGGCAGTGCCATTGAAGTGGTTGAAACCTTATCTAACCTAAGACAGCAAGGTGCAGAGCATGCGGCTATTGAAGTCTCTTCTCATGGTTTGATTGAAGGAAGAGTGAAGGCCCTGACTTTTTCCGTAGGCGTATTTTCTAACCTGAGTCGTGATCATCTTGACTACCATGAAACCATGAAGTCCTACGCTGATGCGAAATTTACTTTGTTCCGAGACCATGACTGCCGCAAAGCCGTGATAAATGTCGATGATTCGGTCGGGGCGCAATGGGTCCAACAGCTATCGTCGCCTTTGGCGGTGTCTTTAGAGTCAAATCCAAATACAGAAAAGTCCCTATATGCCACAGAGGTGAAATACAGCACCAAAGGTATTGAGCTCTCATTTAACGGTAATTGGGGGGCTGGCAAGCTTTCCGTTCCTCTGATTGGTGCTTTTAATGCAAGTAACATATTGCTTGCGTTTGGTTCTTTGTTGGAATTGGGCTTTGAAAAAGAAGCGTTAATAGAAGCCGCACCTAGGCTTTCCCCTGTTATTGGCCGTATGGAGCTCTTCCAGCGTAGCGGCAAAGCCAAAGTTGTAGTGGACTATGCACATACACCCGATGCATTAGAAAAAGCGTTATCGGCATTACGTGTCCATTGCGAAGGGAAGTTATGGGCAATCTTTGGATGTGGTGGTGATAGAGATATTGGTAAGCGCCCTATGATGGCGGACATAGCAGAAAGGCTGGCCGATCACGCAATTTTAACGGATGACAACCCAAGAAGTGAGTCCCCTGAAATAATCGTTAAGCATATGCTTGGTGGCATGAAGCAGCCAGATAGGGTGGTGATTAAGCATGATAGGTTTGATGCTTGCTCGTATGCTCTGCGCAATGCATCTGAAAATGACATTATTTTATTGGCAGGCAAAGGGCACGAAGACTACCAAGTATTGGCTGACAAAACGGTGCACTATTCGGATAGGGAAACCGCGGAGCAATTATTAGGAATCATGGGATGATAAGTTTTTACCTTTCTCAAGCAAGTCAAATTCTTGAAGGGACGTTGAAGGGAGAGGATGTTCAGATACATTCTGTCTCAACGGACACTCGCACCATTGAGGAATCAGCCTTGTTTATCGCAATCGTGGGTGAGCGATTTGATGCCCATGATTTTTGCCAGCAAGCGATAGACAAAGGGGCAAAAGCGCTTTTAGTTGAGCGTGAGCTTCCCATCGACATACCGCAAATAATCGTGGAAGACACAACAAAAGCACTTGGCGCGCTTGGTTCTTGGGTACACGAACAAAGCGAGAGCTTAACTATAGCTCTAACAGGAAGCTGCGGAAAGACGACAGTGAAAGAAATGTTGAGTGCAGTCTTGCGTCAAAAAGGTCACGTATTGGCAACGCTTGGCAACTTTAACAATGAGTTTGGTGTGCCTTTAACATTGCTTCGCTCAGAAAAGAAAAACGACTATGCCGTTATTGAGCTGGGGGCTAATCATATTGGAGAGATTGCCTACACGACTCGCATAGTGAAGCCCAAAATAGCGCTAGTAAACAATGTGGCGGCTGCGCACCTTGAAGGTTTTGGCTCTATGGACGGAGTAAAACAAGCAAAAGGTGAAATTTTTCAAGGGTTGTCCAGTAACGATATTGCTGTTGTAAATAAAGACAGTAATGGCTTGGCATTTTGGGAGGAAACGTTAAGCGATAAGCAAGTCGTTACGTTTTCTGCTTCAGATTTCAGCGCTGATTTTTTCGCAAAAGATATTGAAATATCTGAAGAAGGGCTTCCCTCTTTTACGCTTTGTACCCCGCTTGGCAATGCATCAGTGAGTTTAACCTTAGTTGGTGAGCACAATGTTGCTAACGCTGTAGCGGCAGCTGCGCTTGGACAAAACGCTGGCGCTACGCTGACAGAAATACAATCGGGTCTGGCTAACATGACAAATGTTTCGGGTCGGGTAGAAGTGATCAAGCTCAATGAACATGTTCGCCTTATCGATGATAGTTACAATGCCAGTGTTCCTGCTATGAAAGCCGCCGCTGATCTACTGAATCATTACGACGGCGTGCGCTGGTTAATTTTGGGCTTCATGGCGGAATTAGGTGACGAAAGCCTTGAACTTCATCGTGAAGTCGGACAACATTCGGCACCATTTAATTTTGAATATGTGTTGACCTACGGGGACGACACAAAAGTGATCAGCGAAGAATGTGGTGGGCAACATTTTGATTCTCACGACGCGATGATCCAATTTATTAAGCAGCAGCTAGAAACACAACAAAATCAAATGCACACACTTTTGGTCAAAGGGGCGAATAGCGCCGGAATGAGCAAAGTAGTCGCTGCTTTGAAGGAGATTCAATAATGATTATTTGGCTCGCGGAGTTACTTCAGCCATATTTTTCTTTCTTTCGATTGTTCGAATACCTTTCTTTTCGTGCCATCCTCAGCGTATTGACCGCTCTAGGCCTTTCATTATGGATGGGGCCTCGATTAATTGAGCGTTTGCAAATGCTGCAAATCGGTCAAGTTGTTCGCAATGACGGTCCTGAATCTCATTTTAGCAAGCGCGGTACTCCGACAATGGGGGGATTGATGATTCTATCCTCCATTGCAATAACGGTTTTACTCTGGGCTGATTTATCCAACCCTTATGTCTGGGCTGTAATGGCGGTCTTATTAGGATATGGTGCTGTTGGGTTTGTCGATGATTATCGTAAAGTTGTACGTAAAAATACCGATGGTCTTATCGCTCGTTGGAAATACTTCTGGCAATCGAGTATTGCACTTGTCGTCGCGTTTGCACTTTATGCGCATGGTAAAGATACAGCGGCAACTCAATTAGTAGTGCCATTCTTTAAAGATGTCATGCCTCAACTGGGCTTACTGTATATTGTATTTACGTATTTCGTGATCGTTGGTACCAGTAACGCGGTGAACTTAACCGATGGGTTAGATGGTCTCGCGATTATGCCAACGGTAATGGTTGCCGCGGGTTTTGCTGTTATCGCGTGGGCGACGGGTAACGTGAATTTTGCTGCATACCTGCATATCCCTCATATCCCTTACACCAGTGAACTGGTTGTAGTGTGTACTGCGATCGTTGGTGCTGGTATGGGCTTTTTGTGGTTCAACACATACCCTGCACAGGTCTTCATGGGTGATGTCGGCTCTCTTGCATTAGGTGGAGCGCTTGGCACCATCGCGGTATTAGTACGCCAAGAACTTCTGTTGGTGATCATGGGGGGCGTGTTCGTGATGGAAACGGTATCCGTTATCCTTCAAGTTGGATCATACAAACTTCGTGGTCAACGTATTTTCCGTATGGCACCTATTCACCATCACTACGAATTGAAAGGCTGGCCAGAACCTCGCGTTATTGTACGCTTCTGGATCATCTCTATTATTTTGGTTCTTATTGGTCTGGCGACCTTGAAGGTACGTTAATCGATGAATGTAAATCCAAACAATCAGCGTTGGGAGAACCTGAAAGACGTCGTGGTAGTGGGGCTTGGTATTACAGGCCTGTCCGTCGTCAATCATTTGCTGCGCCAGAAGCAACCTCTTAATGTGAAAGTCATCGATACTCGAGAAGATCCTCCGGGTTTGGATAAACTGAATGAGGATGTTGCCGTCCACACTGGAAGTTGGAATGAGAGCTGGCTTAAGAATGCTGACCTCATTGTGGCGAACCCCGGTATTGCGTTAGCTACACCAGAATTGCAGCGTGCTATTGAACAAGGTGTACCCGTTGTCGGTGATATTGAATTGTTTGGTTGGGCAGTCACCAAACCCGTTATCGCTATTACTGGGTCAAATGGTAAAAGCACCGTTACCGATTTGACTGGTGTGATGGCTAATGCTGCGGGTTGTAAAACAAGAGTTGGTGGTAATATTGGGATTCCTGCTTTGGATCTCCTTGCAGAGGATGCCGATCTTTACGTGCTTGAATTATCGAGCTTCCAATTGGAAACGACATCGAACTTACCTTTAGTTGCTGCCGCTTATTTGAACCTGACCGAAGATCATATGGATCGATATGATGATTTTGCCGGCTATGGTGCTGCCAAGCAGCGAATTTTCTTAAATGCCCAAAAAGCCATTGTTAATCAACAGGATTCAGCGACGTTCCCAACGCCTAATTATTCCGGTGATATCATCACTTTTGCACCTTCCAATGCAGATTATTGTTTGAAAACAGTGAATGATGACGTTTTTCTCGCGAAAGGCGATGAGCCCTTTGTTCCGACTTCTTCTTTAAGTCTTGTCGGTCAACATAATAGTATGAATGCCTTGGTCGCCATGGCTTTACTTGATGCGGCAGGTATCGACTACCATTCATCTGTTTCCGCTCTCCAAAACTACACTGGATTAACCCACCGTTGTCAGGTTGTTGCTCAATCCAATGGCGTAAAGTGGGTGAATGATTCCAAAGCTACCAATGTCGCCAGTACTTTAGCCGCTTTGTCGGGGTTACAATGTGAAGGACAACTTCATCTGTTGGTTGGTGGTGATGGAAAAGGTGCCGATTTTTCTGAACTTGAACCCGTATTGGCGTCTTTACCAGTGACATTGCATTGTTACGGCGAAGATGGCAGCGAGTTTTTGTCTTTGCACCCGTCAGCTATCCGCTGGAATACTATGGATGAGGCATTAGCGAGCATTTCATCCAAGTTAAACGCTGGTGATATCGTTATGCTGTCCCCTGCTTGTGCCAGTTTTGACCAATATCCAAACTTTATGGCGCGTGGCGATGCGTTTACTCAACTCGCTCAACGTTACTCGTCCTTGTAAGGCTAAAGGGAATTCTGTTGGGACGCTTAATCGAAACATTTTCAGACTGCAAACACTGGCTATTTGAACCAGCACCCAAAGCACTGTTTGATAGGCAGCTACTTTGGCTGTCGTTTGGTCTAATGCTTATCGGCTTAGTCATGGTGACATCAGCTTCTTTTCCCGTTAGTAGTCGCCTTACAGATACACCATTTTACTTCATGTATAAGCAGCTTGCGTTTTGTGTTGTGGGGCTTGCTACTGCTTCAGTTGTTGTTCAAATCCCCATGGATCGTTGGTTTAAATACAGCCATATATTATTGGGGATTTGTTTTGTTCTATTGATTGTTGTGCTGGTGGCAGGCAAGTCCGTGAATGGTGCTTCGCGCTGGATCCCGTTAGGGGTTTTCAACTTGCAGCCAGCAGAATTGACCAAGTTATCCTTGTTCATGTTTATGGCAGGTTATTTGGTTCGAAAACAAGACGAAGTAAGGAAAACGTTCTTCGGTGGCTTTATGAAGCCCATTATCGTTTTCGGCCTTGTTGCTCTTTTATTGTTGGGGCAGCCAGATTTGGGCACTGTGATTGTCATGCTGGTGACCATGTTCGGACTGTTATTCATTGCAGGTGCAAAACTGTGGCAGTTTTTGGCGCTGATGATGGTTGGGATAGCTGGCGTTGTTGTGTTGATCTTGGTGGAGCCTTATCGAGTACGACGAGTTACATCTTTTTTAGACCCATGGGACGACCCATTTGGTAGCGGCTATCAGTTGACTCAATCCTTGATGGCATTTGGTCGTGGTGGTTGGTTTGGTCAGGGGCTAGGTAATTCCATTCAAAAGTTAGAATACCTTCCTGAAGCACATACAGACTTTGTTTTTGCGGTGATCGCCGAAGAGCTTGGATTTGTTGGCGTTAGCATTGTACTGATGTTGATTTTTGCGTTAGTACTGAAAGCAATATTTATTGGAAAGAAAGCGTTTGAAGCAAAGCAAATGTTTGGTGGATACTTGGCATTTGGTATTGGCATATGGTTTGCTTTTCAAACACTGGTCAATGTTGGTGCTGCTGCGGGTATGGTTCCGACTAAAGGGCTCACTCTGCCGCTGATTAGTTATGGTGGTTCCAGTTTAATCGTGATGTGTGTCGCGGTGGCAATATTAATGCGGATTGATCATGAGCGGCGACTGTCGCAACAAATAAAGATTCCTGAAAATAAGAACTCAAATGAAACAAAATAAACGTTTATTAGTGATGGCTGGTGGTTCGGGGGGGCATGTTTTCCCGGGGCTTGCTGTTGCCAAATGCTTGCAAGATGAAGGGTGGGAAATTCGTTGGTTAGGCACGGCTGACCGTATGGAAGCCGACCTTGTCCCAAAACACGGCATTGATATCGACTTTATTCAAGTGAAAGGTCTTCGTGGGCAGGGTGTTTTAAAATTGATTAAAGCACCTTTTCAAATTCTCAATGCTATCTTTCAAGCCAAAAAGCACATCAAAGCATGGCAGCCTGACGTGGTGTTAGGAATGGGCGGATATGTCAGTGGACCTGGCGGTGTTGCGGCTTGGTTATCGGGTATTCCTTTGGTTCTTCATGAGCAAAATGCGGTAGCAGGTTTAACGAATCAGTGGTTATCTAAAATCGCAACCAAAGTCTTTCAGGCCTTTCCCGGTGCTTTTAAAGATGTTCCGGTAGTGGGTAACCCTGTGAGAAAAGATGTGACTACTCTTGGTTCTGCAGAATCTCGTATCGCGTCCCGTGAAGGCGACATACGTATTTTGGTGATGGGTGGAAGCCAAGGGGCAAGAATCCTCAATACAACATTGCCTGAAACAGCAGCTTTGCTTGGAAACGGCTATGTTATTCGCCATCAAGCAGGTAAAGGAAACCAAGAGTCTGTCCAGTCAGCCTACGAAAGTACTGGTATTCAAGCCGAAGCAACCGAGTTTATTGATGACGTATCAGCTGCTTATGAATGGGCAGACCTAGTTGTATGTCGATCCGGTGCACTCACCGTCTCTGAGATATCATCTGCTGGAGTCGGCGCAATCTTTGTACCTTTTATGCATAAAGATCGCCAACAAGCATTGAACGCCGATCATCTTGTTGATGCTAATGCCGCGATTATGATTGAGCAACCGGACCTGACTTCAGAAAAATTATCAGAAGCCATAAAGCAGCTAGATAGGGCGAGTTTGGTACAGATGGCAAGTAAAGCCCAAAAGTCGGCAAAACCCAATGCTGATCAATATGTAGCGAATGCGATTAAAGAATTAACTCAACAGTCTGTTGACCGATAGAATGAGAAACACAAAATGACAATAGAACACAACCAAGACATCTCTCAAATCCGTGCAATGGTGCCTGAGATGAGAAGAGTGAAGTCCATTCATTTTGTCGGAATTGGTGGTGCCGGAATGAGTGGCATCGCTGAAGTGCTCTTAAATGAAGGTTACCACATCTCAGGATCAGACCTAGCCGAAAACCCAGTAACAGAAAGGTTGAGTGGCAAAGGGGCAACGATCTATTTTGGTCATGATGCAGGTAATGTTGAAAAAGCCAGTGTCGTCGTTGTCTCGACTGCCATTCAACAAGATAATCCAGAGTTGGTTGCCGCGAAAGAAAGGCGTATTCCAGTTGTTCGTCGTGCTGAAATGTTGGCTGAATTAATGAGATTCCGACATGGTATTGCTGTGGCAGGAACCCATGGCAAAACAACGACAACTGCGCTTGTTACGCAGATTTATTCTGAAGCTGGACTCGATCCAACGTTTGTAAATGGCGGACTGGTTAAAAGTGTCGGTACAAATGCTCGTTTAGGGTCGAGCCGGATTCTTATTGCAGAAGCCGATGAAAGTGATGCATCATTCTTGCATTTACAGCCAATGGTCAGCATCGTTACCAATATAGAAGCCGATCACATGGATACTTATGGCGGCGACTTCGAAACTTTAAAACAAACGTTCATTGATTTTCTCCATAACCTGCCATTCTATGGGCAGGCAATCATGTGTATAGACGATCCGGTTGTGCGCGAGCTGATCCCAAGAGTCAGTCGCCAAGTTATTACGTACGGATTCTCTGAAGATGCAGACGTAAGAATTGAAAATTACCGCCAAGAAGGGCAACAGGGTAAATTCACGGTTGTGCGTGAAGGAAAAGCCAACCTAGACATTACGTTGAACATTCCGGGTAAACACAACGCACTAAACGCATCCGCTGCTATTGCTGTAGCAACAGAAGATGACGTGGCTGATGAAGCGATACTAAGCGCAATGGCAGGTACTCAAGGTACTGGACGACGTTTTGATCACTTGGGAGAGTTCGAAACAGGTTGTGGTAAGGCAATGCTGGTCGATGACTATGGTCACCACCCTAGTGAAGTGGATGTCACCATTGATGCAGCAAGGGCTGGATGGGAAGACAAGCGATTGGTCATGGTATTTCAGCCACACCGATATAGCCGAACGAGAGATTTGTATGATGATTTCGCAAATGTACTCGAAAAGGTTGATGTACTTATTATGCTCGATGTCTATTCAGCTGGCGAAGCGCCTATTGCTGGCGCAGATGGTCGTGCTTTATGTCGAACGATTCGTAGCCGAGGTAAGTTGGACCCAATTTTTGTTCCAGAAACTCAAAACTTACCGAGTGTCCTAGCAAATGTTCTCCAAGATGGTGACCTAGTATTAACACAAGGAGCTGGTGATGTTGGTAAGGTTGCCAAAGTGCTGGCTGGTTTAGAGTTGAACGTAGAACGTATGCGTCAGGAATAATAGCCAAGCCTTTATTTTGTCTGTTTTTTGTCCGGTGTGTCACACTAGACCATATTTATTCTTGTGGTTGATGGACTATGGGATGATGGTCAGTATAATCGCTAGTTTGAGTAAATCAGTCGAATGGTCTTTAGTTTTAGGATGTTCTGCTCTAAACCGAACAAGAATATCGTTAAATAATTGATAGCATTGGTATGTACTCAGTGAGCCATGAAAGCGAAATAGAAACGTACGAAGAGTTACCCAAGTCCCACAATACACTCTTGGGGATAGGCTTTTTAGTCGTTGTTGTCTTGTTTATTGGTTGGTTGATGTTTTCTACATTAAATTGGATGTGGGATGAGCAACGACTACCATTATCTAAATTGGTATTGCAAGGGGATTTGACTCACGTGCAACCAAAAGAGGTGCAAAGTGCCTTTGCTTCTTTCGAGCATATTGGCACCTTTATGTCTCAAGACGTTGATGAGCTTCAAAATGCCTTATTAGCCCTACCTTGGGTAGCGCGAGTATCAATACGTAAACAATGGCCAGACACAATCAAAGTATATTTAGTTGAGCATGAAGCCCAAGCTATTTGGAATGGTATTTCCATGCTCAACATGGAAGGAAATGTATTTGATGCCGATATTGCAGAGCTGACGAGTGAAAAGATTAAACTTTATGGCCCCGAAGGGAGTCATCAGCAAGTCTTGCAAGCCTGGCAAAAAATTCAAGAGCTACTGGCTCCGGTGGACCTTACCGTTTCTTCCGTACTCCTAAACGACAGACGTGCATGGCAAGTTATTTTGACTAGCGGAATACGTTTGGAGCTTGGAAAAGAAGCGCTTCTTGAACGAATAACACGTTTTGTTGCGCTTTATCAAAAGCTTGGCTCAAAATCGCAACAGATTAGTCATATCGACTTACGGTATGATACAGGAGCGGCAATAGGTTGGTTTCCAAATCAGGATTTAGTACAAGAGAGCACAGATGACTAAAACCACAGATGACAACATCATTGTTGGTCTTGATATTGGTACTGCGACCGTTTCCGCTTTGGTAGGTGAATGCCTACCAGATGGACAGATTAATATTATTGGCGCTGGTACAAGTCCGTCTAGAGGTATGGACAAAGGTGGCGTGAATGATCTTGAATCTGTGGTCAAGTCAGTACAAAGGGCTGTTGATCAAGCTGAATTAATGGCTGAATGCCAAATCAGCAAAGTATTTATTTCGCTTTCTGGGCGTCATATTGCTAGCAGGATTGAAAAAGGAATGGGAACCATTTCAGATGAAGAGGTTTCTCAGGACGATATGGATCGTGCGATCCACACAGCAAAGTCCATAAAAATTGGTGATGAACAGCGAATTTTACATGTAATTCCTCAAGAATTTACTATTGATTATCAAGAAGGGATTAAGAATCCGCTTGGTTTATCAGGGGTGAGGATGGAGGTAAGCGTTCATCTGATTTCTTGCCATAACGACATGGCCAGAAATATTATTAAAGCGGTAGAGCGATGTGGACTGAAAGTTGAGCAGCTGGTTTTTTCTGGTTTAGCTTCGAGTAATGCAGTTATTACCGAAGATGAACGAGAGCTAGGTGTTTGCGTTGTGGATATTGGCGCTGGGACAATGGATGTATCCATTTGGACAGGTGGCGCTTTAAGGCATACGGAAGTGTTTTCCTATGCCGGCAATGCAGTGACAAGTGACATCGCATTTGCTTTTGGCACGCCTGTTAGCGATGCTGAAGAGATAAAAGTAAAGTACGGTTGTGCGCTCAGTGAGCTTGTCAGTAAAGACGATACCGTGAATGTTCCAAGTGTTGGTGGTCGCCCGTCTCGAAGTTTGCAACGACAAACACTATCGGAAGTGATTGAGCCCAGATATACTGAACTTATGGGCTTGGTCAATCAGACTATTGATAACGTTCAAGACAAACTGCGAGCAGAAGGGATTAAACACCATCTCGCAGCAGGCGTAGTCTTAACGGGTGGAGCTGCACAGATTGAAGGGGTTGTGGAATGTGCCGAAAGGGTTTTTCGCAACCAAGTCAGAGTAGGTAAACCGCTGGAAATCAGTGGCCTAACTGATTACGTTAAAGAGCCGTATGATTCTACGGCAGTTGGATTACTTCATTACGCAAAAGACAGCCAATTCTCTGAAGATGGCGACTACAACGAACCCAAGCGACAGTCTAATGTCTCTGGGTTGTTTCAAAAAATGCGTAATTGGATACAGAAAGAGTTTTAACCTGAAATACAGGAAAAACGGAGATAACAAATGTTTGAACCGATGATGGAAATGTCTGACGATGCGGTAATTAAAGTCGTTGGAGTTGGTGGTGGCGGTGGTAATGCCGTAGAGCACATGGTGCGTGAATCTATTGAAGGCGTGGAATTCATCAGTGTCAACACAGATGCTCAAGCACTTCGTAAAACGAGCGTAAACACTGTCATTCAAATTGGTGGCGATATCACCAAAGGTCTTGGAGCCGGCGCAAACCCGCAGGTAGGTCGCGAAGCGGCTCTTGAAGACAGAGACAGACTTAAAGAAATTCTAACCGGTGCCGATATGGTATTTATAGCGGCCGGTATGGGTGGTGGTACAGGCACTGGTGCAGCTCCAGTAATCGCAGAAGTAGCGAAAGAACTAGGGGTTCTAACGGTAGCTGTAGTGACTAAGCCATTTGGATTTGAAGGCAAGAAACGTCTTGCTTTTGCAGAACAAGGCATCGAAGAATTATCAAAGCATGTTGATTCTTTGATTACCATCCCGAATGAAAAGCTGCTTAAAGTATTGGGACGTGGTGTCACTCTACTTGAAGCATTTGCAAGCGCCAATGACGTTCTTAAGAACGCAGTACAAGGTATTGCTGAATTGATTACTCGCCCTGGCATGATTAACGTCGACTTTGCGGACGTACGCACTGTAATGTCGGAAATGGGTCATGCGATGATGGGAAGCGGTGTCTCTAAAGGAGAGGACCGAGCAGAAGAAGCAGCAGAGACGGCAATTTCTAGCCCACTTCTGGAAGATATTGATTTGGCTGGCGCAAGAGGTGTTCTTGTGAACATCACGGCAGGTTTGGATATGCGTCTGGACGAATTCGAAACTGTCGGTAATACTGTAAAAGCATTTGCATCAGATAATGCGACGGTAGTTATTGGTACATCTCTGGACCCAGATATGACCGATGAAATCCGCGTAACTGTTGTTGCAACCGGAATTGGCAACGAGAAAAAACCTGAAATTACTTTAGTAACAGGTGCTTCCAAGCCACAAAACACCACGCCAGCTCAACAGCCAGCTGCTCCAGCAGCCAAGGTTGAAGAAAAAACGGCACAGCCTTTGCAAGCGAATAACTTGCCAAAAGGTGAAGAGGTGAATAGTCAGCCAGCTGCTCCAGCTAGCCCTTCGACTCCTGCTCAAGGTGGTGCAAACACTGCACCGAAGCAGGAAAAAGAGAATGGTTATTTGGACATTCCAGCGTTCTTGAGACGCCAAGCTGACTGATTATTGTACGAAATAATTGATATTCGTCAGAAACGTGGTAGCATGTGCGGTCGATTTTCCGATCGCACGGCTGGTTCACGTAGTAGGGGTAGGTAAATGATCAGACAAAGAACTCTAAAAGAGATGGTGAAGACAACTGGAGTGGGTTTGCACTCGGGTAGAAAAGTCACACTTACTCTTCGTCCAGCTGCGGCGAACACAGGGGTTATTTATCGCAGAACGGATATGAATCCGCCTGTCGATTTCCCTGCCGATCCTGCGTCAGTTCGTGACACCATGCTTTGTACTGCGCTAGTCAACGATGAAGGTATCAGAATCTCAACCGTTGAGCACCTCAATGCCGCACTAGCTGGTATGGGGATCGACAACGTAATTGTCGAAGTGGATGCACCTGAAATCCCTATTATGGATGGCAGTGCGAGTCCGTTTGTTTACCTGTTGCAGTCGGCTGGTATTGAAACGCTCAACGCCCCTAAACGTTTTGTACGTATTAAGAAAAAGGTTCGCGTTGAAGATGGTGATAAGTGGGCTGAGTTAGTCCCTCATGATGGCTTCCGTATGGATTTCGCTATCGAATTTGATCATCCTGCAATTGAATCTGACGAACAGCACCTACTTTTTGATTTTTCTTCTCAAGCGTTTGTCAAAGATATCTCCCGAGCACGAACTTTTGGGTTCATGAAGGACATTGAATACCTTCAATCTCAGAACTTATGTCTTGGTGGTAGCTTTGATTGTGCGATTGTGTTGGACGAGTACCGAATTCTTAATGAAGAAGGGTTACGTTTCGAAAACGAATTCGTGACACATAAAGTACTCGATGCCATTGGCGACTTGTACATGTGCGGTCATAGTATTGTTGGTGAACTTCGCGCCTACAAATCAGGTCATGCGATGAACAACAAAGTACTAAGAGCGGTACTTGCCGATCAAGAAGCGTGGGAGTGGGCAACTTTCGAAGAAGAAGTTGGGTCTCCAGTCGCGTTCGGTGAACCTAATATGGTTCTTGCGTAAAAGCAAACATAAAGAATTAAAAAAACCAGACACTAGTCTGGTTTTTTTGTTTTTGAAAATCAGAATTTATTTGCTGCCAATTTTCTTATTTCTCAAATTTTCTTCTTTCTAGTGTTAGGTTACTTCTTCTTTTTCGCCAAATTGGCAATGTTTTCTAGCCTTTGTTTCACTTTGGGTGTGGCGTTAGGCATATTTGCCGTTGCAATTAAGAACTCAGCGGCGACCTCTGAAACGGGAACTTCCTGCCATTCGGGATCTGGATCGGACATATCTTGCCCTCGATAAAGTGACGGGTTTATTCGTATTTGAACGCCCATCAGTTTTGCGTACCCTTGCTGGCGAAGCTGAGTCAATAAGTGTAAACGATCATAATTCAGTTTCATTTGTACGGAAGCGCTAGCAACTTCGATGACCAAGTGGTTATCCTTTATGTTAGCCGCTCGACAATGCTCCAGTAAGCTTGCGGGTAATAGAGATTTTAATAGCTTATTTAGTTCATTGATTTGTTTCGCATGTTCTTGAATTTTACTGAGCTGTTGAGATTCAAGAAGATCATTTGTCAGTGTCGGTCTGTGATCGCGCATCGCCATCTCCTCACTACTGTATTCCGAGACTTCCTTAATTCGAGAGTGTAGAGCAGTGACCTTTGAATACCAAGCCTTTGGGTAACTTTCTGCCTCAGCGTCGAAAATTTCTGGGGGATTATTGTCCGAACATCGAAAATTTCTAAACCTGTCTCAAACAATTGCTAATACCCATGGTTGTCAATTTGATAATCACTTAATATACGAGGCAAATTTGAAAATTAAGATTGGCGCTTGAAAATCAAAGGTGCCGCCTCAATATTCTTACAAACATGATGTATCTCAGTATTCTTAGTTTGGAACTGGTAGAGACTGAAAGTTACAAGGATAGATCGAGCACGATCTAAACAGAGAGATTCACTGAAAATGATAACTAAGCTACTGACAAAAGTAATTGGCAGCCGCAACGATCGAACTCTGCGTCGTCTGCGAAAAATAGTCAAAGAAATTAATAATTACGAACCAGAATTTGAAACATTATCTGATGAAGAACTGAAAGCGAAAACAGTAGAGTTTCGCGAGCGCCTAGAAAAAGGCGATTCTCTAGACAGTTTACTTCCGGAAGCATTTGCCACCGTACGAGAAGCATCTAAGCGTGTTTTTGGTATGCGTCACTTCGACGTGCAGCTCATTGGCGGTATGGTCCTTAACAATGGTCAGATTGCTGAAATGCGTACAGGTGAAGGTAAAACCTTAACCGCAACTCTTCCAGCTTACCTTAACGCGCTTCCTAGTAAGGGCGTGCACATTGTAACGGTGAATGATTACTTAGCATCTCGTGATGCAGAAACAAACCGCCCACTTTTCGAATTCCTTGGTATGACGGTAGGCGTTAACGTACCGAATATGCCTCCGTTAGCAAAAAAAGAAGCCTATCAAGCGGATATTCTTTACGGAACGAATAACGAGTTTGGTTTCGATTACTTACGCGACAACATGGCTTTCAGAGATGAAGACCGTGTGCAGCGAGAGCGTTTCTTTGCCGTAGTCGATGAGGTGGATTCCATTCTTATTGATGAAGCACGTACCCCACTTATCATCTCTGGTCCTGCTGAAGATAGCTCAGATCTTTACACTCGTATTAACACTCTGATTCCTAACCTTGTTCGCCAAGAGAAGGAAGACACAGAAGAGTACCGTGGTGATGGGCACTACACTCTGGATGAAAAGTCCAAGCAGGTTCACCTGACTGAAAATGGCCAGGAGTTTGTTGAAGAGTTGATGATTAAGAACGGTTTGATGGAAGAGGGCGATACGCTTTATTCTCCAACCAATATAAGCCTACTTCACCATGTAAATGCAGCGCTGCGCGCTCACGTTTTATTTGAGCGTAATGTGGACTACATCGTCAATGAAGATGATGAAGTTGTGATTGTCGATGAGCATACAGGTCGTACAATGCCTGGTCGCCGTTGGTCTGAAGGTTTGCATCAAGCGGTAGAAGCAAAAGAAGGCGTTAAAATTCAGAATGAAAACCAGACGCTTGCGTCTATCACATTCCAGAATTTCTTCCGCCTATACGAAAAACTGTCGGGCATGACAGGTACTGCGGATACCGAAGCGTTTGAATTCCAGTCAATTTATGGTTTGGAAACCGTTGTTATTCCAACCAACAAACCAATGATCCGTGATGATATGCCAGATGTGGTGTACCGTACTGAAACTGAGAAGTTCAATGCGATCATTGAAGACATCAAAGAGCGAGCTGCAAAAGGTCAGCCATCTTTGGTTGGTACGGTGTCTATTGAAAAGTCAGAGCTGCTTTCAAACGCGCTGAAGAATGCCAAGGTTAAGCACAATGTACTGAACGCTAAGTTCCACGAAAAAGAAGCGGAAATTGTTGCTCAAGCTGGTACTCCTGGTGCGGTGACCATTGCGACCAACATGGCGGGTCGTGGTACCGATATCGTATTAGGTGGTAGCTGGCAAGCGAAGCTGGAGCAACTGGACAATCCTTCTCAAGAGCAGATAGATCAAATTAAAGCGGATTGGAAAGAAGTACACGACAAAGTACTTGAAGCTGGTGGTTTACATATTATCGGTACTGAGCGTCATGAATCTCGCCGTATTGATAACCAGCTGCGTGGTCGATCTGGTCGTCAAGGTGATGCAGGTTCATCACGCTTCTACCTATCGATGGAAGATTCACTGTTACGTATCTTTACTTCTGATCGCATGGCGAGCCTTATCCAAAGTGGTATGGAAGAAGGGGAGGCGATTGAAAGTAAAATGTTGTCTCGCTCTATCGAGAAAGCACAGCGTAAAGTTGAAGGTCGTAACTTCGATATTCGTAAGCAGCTTCTTGAATTCGATGACGTTGCGAACGATCAACGTAAAGTTGTCTACGAGTTGCGTGACGAGCTCATGAGTGCTGAAGACATCAGCGACATGATTGAACAAAACCGTACTGATGTATTCGACAGCGTAATTAGTGAATACATTCCACCTCAGTCTTTAGAAGATATGTGGGATGTGAAAGGTCTTGAAGATCGCCTAAAAGCAGATTTTGATTTAACCATGCCGCTCCAAGCTTGGCTTGATGAAGACGACAAGTTATACGAAGAGGCGCTTCGCGAGAAGATTCTTGAAACTGCTGTTGAAACGTACAAAGAGAAAGAAAAAGTGGTGGGAGAGAATATCCTACGTAACTTTGAAAAGTCCGTAATGCTTCAGACTCTTGATACATTATGGAAAGAACACCTTGCTGCGATGGATCACCTCCGCCAAGGTATTCATTTACGCGGCTATGCACAGAAGAACCCGAAACAAGAATACAAACGTGAGTCGTTTGAATTGTTCGAAGGTTTGTTGGACTCACTCAAAATTGATGTGATTACTGTGCTCAGCAAAGTTCGTGTTCAACAGGAAGAAGAAGTGGAGCGTATGGAAGCTCAACGCCGTGCACAGGCGGAAGAAGCAGCACGACGTCAACAGTTCCAGCATCAACAAGCTGAAAACCCGCTTTCTGATGGTGAGCAAGAAGAAGCCAGTCAGCAACCTACCCAACGCGA
This sequence comes from Vibrio sp. vnigr-6D03, assembly GCF_002835515.1. NCBI lineage: Bacteria > Pseudomonadati > Pseudomonadota > Gammaproteobacteria > Vibrionales > Vibrionaceae > Vibrio > Vibrio sp. vnigr-6D03. The sequence continues at coordinate 55,152 of NZ_PIZL01000015.1, read as the reverse complement.
AGAGCGTAAAGTCGGGCGCAACGAACCTTGCCCATGTGGTAGTGGTAAGAAGTTTAAACAGTGCCACGGTAAGATTTAATTCTTCCCTCTCTCCCAAAAGAGCCGCAGTCGCGGCTCTTTTTGTATCTACCTACTTTACTGTCTTGTACAAAGAATAAACCTTGTTTAACTGTGGTAACTTTCGAGCCTTTACGTTACATTGATCACATCGTAACAAATGGAGAACTTACGCAATGGTAAAAATTGCGATTGCAGGAGCAGCTGGCCGTATGGGCCGCAACTTGGTGAAAGCCACCCACCTGAATTCTGATGCGCAACTTGGCGCAGCCTCTGAAAGACCAGAATCTTCTCTTATCGGCGTCGACGCAGGCGAATTGTGCGGCGAAGGTCGTTTCGAAGTCGCTTTAGTCGACGATTTTGCTAAAGCGGTTGAAGAATTTGATGTCATCATTGATTTTACCGCCCCAGTGAGCACTTTAGCTAACATCGAACTTTGTAAACAACATGGGAAGCAAATCGTAATCGGTACAACGGGTTTCTCTGATGAAGAACGTGCACAGATCGATGACGCGGCAAAAAACATCTCTATCGTTATGGCGCCAAACTACAGCGTTGGCGTAAACCTAGTCTTTAAACTGTTAGAAAAAGCAGCAAAAGTTATGGGTGATTACTGTGATGTTGAAATTGTTGAAGCGCATCATCGCCATAAAGTCGATGCACCTTCAGGTACTGCTATAGGTATGGGAGAGGCAATTGCTGGAGCGATGGGAAATCAGCTAAGTGACGTTGCAGTTTATGCTCGTGAGGGTATTACTGGTGAACGCACTAAAGATGAAATCGGTTTTGCTACCATCCGTGCTGGCGATATTGTTGGTGAACATACTGCAATGTTTGCTGATATTGGTGAGCGTGTTGAAATTACTCACAAGGCGACCGACCGCATGACATTTGCCAATGGTGCAGTAAAAGCAGCGGTTTGGTTGGCATCAAAACCTGCTGGCTTCTACACTATGACCGATGTTCTTGGTCTGAACGAGCTTTAATTAAATATTTATGCGCTGGAGCCTTCTGGCGCATATCTTCATTTTACCTATATCCTGCAAAATAAACTCAAATTTTACGTCACTTTTACCAGTGTTAATCTTCTAATTTAAGCATCTTAAGCTTGATTTTTGCCTTAGTGACTTAAAAAGAACATTAACTTGCAATGTATTATCGTTTGCTTTTTCTCTGTGACCAATTTTCTTATATTTATTACGAAATAAAGGTAATTTTCATGAACAATGCTCATTTGGCGTATTGTTACAGGAAGATAAGTTAGATTTATATGGCTTTTGCACCAATTAATGTGTTTTAGCAAACAAATGATAAATTTCTTTTACTGAGAATGTTGACACAAATCACAGTGATCACTAGAATACCGCCAATTTGTCTAAATTCCCCAAAAGCGCGTTTTTATAACGAATTTAGGGCTGAGTTTGCAATTAAATACACTGTTAATGCATTTTTATTCTGGAGGTTGCCTTGAGTAAGTCAGCACTGTTAGTCCTAGAAGATGGGACTGTGTTCCATGGACAATCCATTGGAGCAGATGGCTCAGCTGTTGGTGAAGTCGTCTTTAACACCTCGATGACGGGGTACCAAGAAATCCTCACTGATCCTTCCTATTCTCAACAAATCGTTACTCTTACTTATCCTCACATTGGCAATACCGGAACCAATTCCGAAGACGAAGAATCTTCTTCCATTCATGCACAAGGCCTTGTGATTCGCGATCTCCCTCTTATCGCTTCAAATTTCCGTAACGAACAATCTCTTTCTGATTACCTTAAATCACAAAATATTGTTGGCATCGCCGATATTGATACGCGCAAGCTAACTCGTATTCTCCGTGAAAAAGGTGCTCAAAATGGCTGTGTTGTAGCCGGTAATAGCCTTGACGAAGCTTTGGCTCTTGCTAAAGCAAAAGAGTTCCCAGGTTTGAAAGGTATGGATCTTGCGAAAGAAGTTACAACAAAAGAAGCGTACCAATGGAAACAAGGTTCGTGGACGCTCACGGGAGGTCTTCCGGAAGCGAAAGATGACGCTGAGCTGCCATTCCACGTTGTTGCCTACGACTTCGGTGCAAAGCGTAACATCTTACGTATGCTCGTCGACCGCGGTTGCCGCTTAACGGTTGTGCCTGCTGAAACATCAGCAGAGGAAGTGCTTGCTCTTAACCCTGATGGCGTATTCCTATCTAATGGTCCTGGTGATCCAGAGCCATGTACCTACGCAATTGAAGCAACTAAAGTTTTCCTTGATAAAGGTCTTCCAATTTTTGGTATCTGTCTTGGACACCAAATCTTGGCACTGGCGTCTGGTGCACAAACTGTGAAAATGAAGTTTGGTCACCACGGTGCAAACCACCCAGTGAAAGACTTGGATCGTAATGTGGTTATGATCACTTCTCAAAACCACGGTTTTGCAGCGGATGAAGAGACATTGCCAGAAAACCTTCGCGCGACGCATAAATCATTGTTCGATGGTTCTCTACAAGGTATTCATCGCACAGATAAGCCAGCATTTAGTTTCCAAGGGCACCCAGAAGCAAGCCCTGGTCCGCATGATGCAGCGCCACTATTTGATCACTTTATCGAACTAATTAAACAGCACTCAGCGTAATTTGGAGTAGAGAGAAAATGCCAAAACGTACTGACATACAAAGTATTCTTATTCTGGGCGCTGGTCCGATCGTTATCGGTCAGGCATGTGAGTTTGACTACTCTGGTGCTCAAGCATGTAAAGCACTTCGCGAAGAAGGCTACCGAGTTATTTTGGTTAACTCGAACCCTGCAACCATCATGACAGACCCTGAAATGGCTGATGCGACTTACATCGAGCCAATTCAGTGGGAAGTTGTTCGTAACATCATCGCTAAAGAGAAGCCTGATGCGGTTCTACCAACTATGGGTGGTCAAACTGCATTGAACTGTGCTCTAGATCTAGAGAAGCACGGTGTTCTTGAAGAGTTTGGCGTCGAGATGATTGGTGCAACGGCAGATGCAATTGATAAAGCAGAAGACCGTTCACGCTTCGATAAAGCGATGAAATCTATTGGTCTTGAGTGCCCAACTGCTGATACAGCCAAAAGCATGGAAGAAGCTTACAAAGTTTTAGATATGGTTGGCTTCCCTTGTATCATTCGCCCATCCTTTACCATGGGTGGTACTGGCGGTGGTATCGCATACAACAAAGAAGAATTTGAGGATATTTGTCGCCGTGGTTTGGACTTGTCTCCAACCAACGAGCTTCTTATCGATGAATCTCTAATCGGTTGGAAAGAGTACGAAATGGAAGTTGTTCGCGATAAAGCTGACAACTGTATCATCGTATGTGCAATCGAAAACTTCGACCCAATGGGTATTCACACGGGTGACTCAATCACCGTAGCGCCAGCTCAAACGCTGACAGACAAAGAATACCAACTTATGCGTAACGCTTCATTAGCGGTACTGCGTGAAATTGGTGTTGAAACGGGTGGCTCAAACGTACAGTTTGGTATCAACCCGAAAGATGGCCGTATGGTTATCATCGAGATGAACCCACGTGTATCTCGTTCTTCTGCTCTTGCGTCTAAAGCTACAGGTTTCCCAATCGCGAAAATCGCAGCGAAGCTTGCTGTTGGTTTCACGCTTGATGAGCTAATGAACGACATTACAGGTGGTGCAACTCCAGCCTCATTCGAACCAACCATCGACTACGTGGTAACTAAGATTCCTCGTTTCAACTTCGAAAAATTTGCAGGAGCAAATGACCGTCTGACGACTCAAATGAAGTCAGTAGGTGAAGTGATGGCAATTGGTCGTAACCAGCAAGAATCTCTACAAAAGGCACTGCGTGGCTTGGAAGTAGGTGCAAATGGTTTCGATGAAATGGTTGATCTGGACGCGCCTGATGCACTATCGAAAATTCGCCACGAGCTTAAAGAAGCGGGTGCAGAACGAATTTGGTACATTGCCGATGCATTCCGTGCCGGCTTGTCTGTTGATGGTGTGTTCAACCTAACTCAAATCGATCGTTGGTTCTTAGTTCAAATTGAAGAACTAGTGAAACTAGAGAACGAAGTGAAAGTGGGCGGTTTTGCTGGTCTTACTCAAGAAGTACTAAGCAAAATGAAGCGTAAAGGTTTCTCCGATGCGCGTCTATCTAGCTTACTAGGTGTGTCTGAAAGCGAAATTCGTCGCCTACGTGACCAATATGATATCCACCCAGTGTACAAGCGTGTTGATACTTGTGCTGCTGAATTCTCATCAGACACGGCTTACATGTACTCATCTTACGATGAAGAGTGTGAAGCACAGCCTACAGACAATGACAAAATCATGGTTCTGGGCGGTGGTCCTAACCGTATCGGTCAAGGTATTGAGTTTGACTACTGCTGTGTACATGCGTCGCTAGCATTGCGTGAAGACGGCTACGAAACCATTATGGTGAACTGTAACCCTGAAACAGTTTCTACTGATTACGACACGTCAGATCGTCTGTACTTTGAACCAGTTACTCTGGAAGATGTACTGGCTATCGCTCGTGTTGAAAAGCCGAAAGGTGTGATTGTTCAGTATGGTGGTCAAACACCACTGAAATTGGCTCGTGCTCTTGAAGCTGCTGGTGTACCAATTATCGGTACAAGCCCAGACGCTATCGACCGTGCTGAAGACCGTGAGCGTTTCCAAGTTGCTGTAGACCGTCTTGGTCTTCTACAACCACAGAATGCGACCGTGACTACTATGGATCAAGCGGTTGAGAAATCTCGCGAAATCGGCTTCCCATTGGTTGTACGTCCTTCTTACGTACTGGGTGGTCGTGCGATGGAAATCGTATACGACGAGCAAGACTTGCGCCGCTACTTCAACGAAGCAGTCAGCGTTTCAAACGAATCACCAGTACTGCTGGATAGCTTCCTAGATGACGCTGTTGAAGTAGACGTAGATGCGATTTGTGACGGTGAGCGCGTTGTTATCGGCGGTATCATGGAGCACATTGAGCAAGCGGGTGTTCACTCAGGTGACTCAGCATGTTCTCTTCCTGCCTATACGCTAAGCCAAGAAATCCAAGACGTTATGCGTGAGCAAGTAGAAAAGCTAGCGTTCGAATTGGGTGTTCGCGGTCTAATGAACACGCAGTTTGCGGTTAAGAACAACCAAGTATACCTAATCGAGGTTAACCCTCGTGCAGCTCGTACTGTGCCGTTCGTATCGAAAGCAACTGGCGCGCCAATCGCCAAGATTGCAGCACGTGTAATGGCAGGTCAATCTCTTGAGTCTCAAGGTTTCACGAAAGAAATCATCCCACCATACTACTCAGTGAAAGAAGTGGTACTTCCATTCAACAAATTCCCTGGTGTAGACCCACTATTAGGCCCTGAAATGCGCTCTACTGGTGAAGTAATGGGTGTGGGTGCGACTTTCGCTGAAGCATACTCGAAAGCTGAATTGGGTTGTGGCAACATCTACCCAGAAGGTGGCCGTGCACTTCTTTCTGTTCGTGAAGGTGACAAAGAGCGTGTTGTAGACCTAGCATCTAAACTTTCTAAGCTTGGTTATCAGCTAGACGCAACTCACGGTACTGCAGTTATCCTTGGCGAAGCGGGTATTAACCCTCGCCTAGTGAACAAGGTACACGAAGGTCGTCCTCATATTCTTGACCGCATCAAGAACAATGAGTACACCTACATCGTGAACACCGCTGCTGGTCGTCAAGCGATTGAAGATTCGAAAGTTCTTCGTCGTGGTGCTCTTGCAGAGAAAGTGAACTACACAACGACGCTAAACGCAGCATTTGCAACCTGTATGGCACATACAGCCGATGCGAAAACAAGCGTCACGTCAGTTCAGGAATTGCACGCTAAAGTGAAAGAAAGCTTAGCTTAATCGCTATTATCTAACGATAAAAGGAAGCCCGCTCAATGAGCGGGCTTTTTGTTGTGAGTAATGTATCTCTATTTTTCGAAATTTAAGTTATAAAAATAACTGAGTAAACTTTGATATTGGCGGCTTTGGTATAAGAACACACAAGATGCAGCGATAAATGTTCCACAAGAAGCGAGCAATACCCCTTGTTCTGAAATAAAGAAGTGGATTGAGCTGGTTAGTAGTATTACTGAAATAGTTACAATATTAACTTTTGATAGAATGCTCAAACCTTTACGTATTGTTAAGATATTCGGTACACAGACAACCATAGAACCTACAATTCCGCTGATTAATAGGTACGTATCAAGACCAACTGATTCTGAAAAGCCAAACCAATCATTAAAGATTGTTACAGTCACCCCAACCCCAATAGTGAGTAAAAGAAAGAGCGCTATAGTTACAGCTACCGCTGTCAATGACAGGCTTTTATTAATATTCAACGCTTAGCTCCTCATAGATGCCTACTGCTAAAGATTTTACTTCGCCAGAATGAGCACTTCCTGCAAAGCTAATGGGAGCACCAATAGAACCTTGGTGATTTCCATATATGAGTGTCTGTAGTTGAAAATAATCGAGCAAAAATCCCCATATTGAAAATATGTGGGGATTTTTATTAGTTAACAATATAGATTTTAAGGGATGAACTATTCAAGAGTTGATAGATACCCTGCGTACAGATACCACCTACCATCGATCTTCTTAAATTCCAAATCCCCTATACTTGCATATTCACCTTGACATACAGAATGCTGTCCTTTTATTGGGGTAGCTTTTAGAAGTATTTGGTACGTGGTTGTTACTTTAGAGTCAAAAGCATCAGAGCTATCAGACTGTACGTCATTAAGAATTTCGTTAAGTACTCCACTAAATTCTTCTCTATATACTTTCTTATGCGCAATGAAATCAGCTATACCCTGAACCGTAAACGGAAATTGCGTATGATCAGCGATAGCGTTGTAGTCACGGTTCTCTATGTGTGGTTTTAAGTTGTACCAAAATGCCACAAAACCTTCGCATCGGTGATTTGCATCAGCAATTACTGCTTTATGAGGGGACATATTTCCGGTATTTGTTACCATAGCTGCCGAAAACGCTATGGCTATAAAAATTACGTTCAGCATTAATAGATTCCTGTTTTGATAAAGGCTAGCTAGGTAGACGGTAACCTCGTACTTTCCACTTACTCTTCGGGTAAAAACTTATTTTTACTTGATCTCTTTGATTTCCACCTAGTATTTCAAAGTACTGATCATTTTCACTAATTAGGAACCCTACGTGGTTTCCGGAACGCGTTAAGTTTGAATTTGCTGCATTAGAATTGTAAATAACAACAATAGAACCAGGCGTCGATGCAGCTTTCTTTCCCCATTTTAACCAGCTGATCGCTGCCGCAGAATTTGTACCCTTATAACCAGACTTGATCATGACCCAATTAACAAATGAAGAGCACCATGGGATTTCATCGGTTTGAGCTCTGAGCGTTGTCGTAGAATGGTACTCGATTATTCGTGGGTTATGCTTCGGTCCTTTTATTTCTTTACTTATCTTTGGATCTTTCTCCTTTTCGGCGACATTTATCCACGGTGTATCTCCTCTTCGAACAAGTAATTTACGAAGGTCGTGCATTGAATTTTGAATAAAGTTCAAAGTCATTATTGCTATTTTATTAGTCAATAGCTGTTCTATCGTTAGCCAAGTATCCCTTCCAACTATTCCATCTATACCAAGTGATAGACGAGCTTGAAACTCACGAACATAGCGATCAGTATCTGGGCCAAACCGCCCGTCAAGTGACATTTTGGGGCTGAGATTTAGGAGTTTGTTTAGCGCATTTTGTAAGTGAGCAATATCAACACATTTGTTGCTGAACTTGAGTGGCTTTCTGTATGCTTTTTTTGTGTTTTGAAGTTTTATGGATTCCCAAGTTTTTGAACCTACTTCTCCGTCTGTGAAAAGACCAAACTGCGCTTGGTATTTTTTGACTAATTTCTTCGTACCTGAACCAAACTTTCCATCAAGTAACGTTGGAGTTGTGGGCATCAAAATTTTATTGAGATAAAACTGAAGTGAAACAACCTCGCGCCCACTTGCTCCAGTTTTTAGTAACTTGTTATACACTCTTTCCTCCGAGAAATTGAAAATCCCCTCGGAGGATATCTGTACAGATAGACAATTCAAACGAACTGAAGTTATTTGCGGGGTGTTCTAAAGATAAATGAATATTGATTTTAGAATCAGTTACATAAGTGTTAGTTGATTGCTAATTTCACAGCCACCTCTGCCGCTAATTTCGCATTGTTAAACACTAGCTGAATGTTAGAAGCGAGGCTGTTTCCTGCGGTTTTTTCTGCGACTTTGGCAAGAAGGAATGGTGTGGAGTCTTTTCCTTTAATGCCTTTTGCATCCATCTCTTCGATAGCGCTCGCTATGACCTCATCAATCTCCGCTTTATTCATCGCGTATTGTTCTGGAATTGGGTTTGCGATAACAGCGCCACCATCCAGTCCTAAATCCCACTTTGCTTTTAAAGCGGTAGCAATTTGAGTTGGAGAATCTAGGCGATAGTCGACTTGGAACTCGCTTTCTCGTGTATAAAATGCAGGGAGGGTTTCTGTTTGGTATCCAATGACGGGCACACCATGCGTTTCTAAGTATTCCAGTGTTAAACCAATATCCAAAATGGATTTTGCGCCAGCGCATACAACGGCGACGTTAGTATTGGCAAGCTCTTGGAGATCAGCCGACACGTCGTAGGAGGCTTCCGCACCACGGTGCACACCACCAATTCCCCCAGTCGCGAATACTTTGATTCCAGCCATTGCAGCAAGGATCATAGTAGATGCAACAGTAGTCGCGCCGTCTTCTTCTTTGGCGACAATAAACGGAATATCTCGGCGGCTTGTTTTGATAACGTTTTGCCCTGCTTTGCCTAGATATTCAATTTCATCTTGAGACATCCCAACTTTCAATCGCCCTTTTAGGATTGCAATAGTGGCGGGAACAGCGCCATTATCACGAACCGTTTGTTCCACTTTAAGGGCGGTCTCGACGTTTTGGGGGGAGGGCATACCATGAGAAATGATGGTTGATTCCAATGCAACGACGGGTTGACCTGCTTTGAGCGCTTGGGCGACTTCAGGCGCTACATCCAAATACTGAGTTAACATATTGTGTCCTTTAACATTCGGTCTCATTTAATACACGCTGAATCGCGCTGTCTGAAAAGTTTGGGTTGATGGTTGCGACATCAGAAAGCGCAACGCTGGCGGCAGCCATAGCGTACTCGCCGCTTTTTTCTACCGACCATTTATTGATGAAGCTGTGAGCTAACCCAGCCAAGAAAGCATCTCCAGCACCATTAGCATTTTCAATATGATTACTCACAGTTGGAAAAAGCTGGGTACGTTGATCATCTTTATAGAACACCCCTTCCGCCCCAAGGCTTAAAAAGATTTGCTGAGTCCCTTGATTGAGGAACCAGTCGGCAATCGCGCTGAGATCTTCTTGATTGTGATAAGGCAGATCAGACAAAGATTGCGCTTCTTTGATGTTAGGTTTGAGTGTGTGGATCTGGTTTAAATAGGGTTTGATTTTTACCGCTTTGGTACTGGATACCGTATCGACAAATATCGGCTTATCGGAAAACTGGCTGAAGATGTATTCGAGCAGTGACTCACTCAAATTGGTATCAATGACGATTACTTCCGCTCGCTTAATGGTTTCAAGGTGAGGCTCCAGCGATTCAATGGTTAAACGCTCAAGGATAGACATGTCTGAAACGGCAACTTGCATGTCGCCGTCTTCATTGAGCAAAGAAAGATAAGTGGATGTTGTACCATCGGATAGCTTCAATACCGACGAGACATCAACGCCTGCTTGGCGTGTTTTGTCTAATATTAATTGCCCATAAGTGTCGTTACCCACAACAGAGATTAAACGCACTTCTGTGCCAAGCCTTGCGATGTTTTCGGCAATGTTTCGACCAACTCCACCCGGCGAGCATGAAACGACGCCAGGATTGGAATCACCTTGATGCATGGTGTGTTTGGGTTGACCTAAGATGTCCATGTTTGCACCGCCGATCACTACGGCGTATTGAGATTCTGACAAAATATACCCCTTCCCTAGGATGATGCCTTTGTTTGTCATATTCATGATATGCCCAGCCACGGCACTTCGGCTGATCCCAAGTTTCTCCGCAATACTTTGCTGGGGGATCATTGGGTCTTGTTTAATCAACTGAAAGATTTGTTGTTCACGTTCCGTCATAAGAAACCCTAACAAAAGTTTGATTAACTAACTTTTGTTAGGTTGAGGTGTGAGTAAAAAAACGTCAATACATTTGTCTTGGTCGTTGTATGTTATGTGAGCGAAAACACTTATTGAGTGATTTGGACAACATAGCTTTCACCGTCTTCGCTAGGGACAAAATCAACGAAATTTTGAATGCTATCAATGGCATCTTCTTCGTAGTGAGAAACAAAAAGAAGTTGGCTAAGTTGATGTTTCGCAATTAATTCAAGCGAGTTCACTACTAGTCTTCTGCCTAGAAAATCCAGCCCTTGATAGGGCTCATCCAATATAAGAAGTGCAGGTTGTTTGATTAAGGCTCGGGCAATAAGCAGCAATCGTTGTTGCCCATATTCGAGCTCTTTAAATGGCCGATTGGCAATATCGCTCATTTGGAAAATAGCGAGCCACTCCTTTGCAGTTTCAATTTGATTTTTACTTGGAGATTCATAAAGCCCGATAGAGTCGTAAAAGCCAGATAAAACAACTTCAATGGCTTTGCAACTTACACGGTATTGCAAGTGCAGCGCTGAAGACACCATTCCTATGTGTTTCTTAATGTCCCAAACTGTTTCACCGTTACCCCGCTTCATATCGAATAAGCGAATATCGTTACTGTAGCATTGAGGGTGATCGCCAAAAATCAGCCCCAGTAACGTACTTTTCCCACAACCGTTTGGTCCTCTAACTTGCCAATGCTGGTGGTGCTTAATTTGCCAATTTACACCGCTGAATATTTTCTGGTCGGTGTATTCCACTTTGCCATTCACCAGTTCAACAAGCGGTTCAGAAAAAGTCACTTTGTGTTGATGCTTATTGTAAAGGTCGAGCACTTGCTCACTCTGGGCTTCGGATTGCGCATTGATCTGAGCGATGATGGGATGGCTTTCCCACGCCTTTCTTGAAAGTGTTTGGGCCAGTTTTCCATTTTCGAACAACGCAATATGCTCAATCCATTTTGGCAACTCATTTTCCCGTGAAACAAGAATCAATAGTTGTACCTTTTGGCTGAGGTCTTGGAGGAAATGAGCGAGTGCTTTTCGGTGTGCTTGATCCAACCCAGTATAAGGTTCATCTAAAATGAGAAGTTCAGGCTTCTCAAGCAGTGCCCGTGCCAGCATTAACCGACGTGTTTCTCCCGTTGAAAGCAAACGAAAACCACGATCAAGCAGGTGCGTTAAATCTAACTGTTCGACAAGTAGGGCAATGTCGCTCGCTGGCTGATCTGAAGCCATTAGTAATTCGCTTACCGTTGATCCGTTATCAAACTTATCCATAAAGTCTGTATCGTCATCAGCGATCTCTTGTTCAAGGAGTGCCTGTTGCTGGGAGAGAGAAACATAAGCAATTTGGTTTGTTGTGCCTTCACAGCTACCCGACTCAAGATCACAACTACCTGATTCAAGCTCACAACTGCCAGTGAGAACTTGGTATAGTTGCTCACCAATATCGCCTCTGGCACAGAATATTCCCCAGTTCTGTTGGTTTTCAATTTTCCAATGTTTGATGGATAGCGCGTGAGGAGAGTTGTTTGTGTGTACTTGGGATAATGTGATGGGCATATGACATCCTTGCCTTTATGAATACCACAAGCTTAAAAAAGCCGCGCACCAATGTAAATTAGACTTGGGTAGCGATTGTGCGATTTGTGTTCTTTTTTTAATCTTCGAATTCGTGGTTTATGCGTTCCAGCAGTGTGTAAGAGAGGTTTTGAGTAGCAAATAAGCGCACAAAAAAAGGCACACCACAGGGCGTGCCAATACAGTAGGTTTGAGCCTTTAACGTTTTCGCCAAATACTCATTTCGGACAACGTATGTTGGAATTTACGTTTGGTTTCACGGATAACAAACGGCACCTCTTTCACGGCAATCCGTTCAAATTCGCCAATTAACGCGTCGGTTAACCCATCCAGTGTGGTGTGGTTTTCACCATTTACTTTTATGCCACCCAGCCACTTTTCCTTGTCTGTGTATTCTTCTAACCACGTATAGGGCGAGGCAATCACTAAATAGCCGCCTTGGTTTAGCCGCTGGCTAATACTGGTAAGAAAAGCGTTAGGGTCCGACAATCGGTCTATCAGATTTGATGCGTAAACCAGATCGTAATTGGTGTATTGAGGTTTGAGGTTACAGGCGTCCCCCTGCATGAAATTCACTTTACTAGCGAGGTTTGCATACCCGAGTTGCTCAAGTGTCACGCTTTTGAATTCAACCAAATCGCCCTCTGTTTTGATGGTATAGCGTTTCTCACCTTGCTCAGTCAGTGCATAAGCTTGTTGAATAAAGCGTGCTGAGAAATCAATGCCGTCCACGTAGTCGAAGTGCTTCGCGAGTTCAAACGTCGCGCGTCCAACAGAGCAACCAATATCCAAAGCGCGGGCACTTTGCTTCAGCTGAATGGTTTGCATCACTTGCTCAATGCCATTCACGCAAAAATTGGGTACATCGAAGTACTCTTTTCCATAGTGGAATTCAAGATACTGGGAAATGAGCTTATCGGTTTCATAAATGTTCATGGAGACCATATCTTGCGGATTTTGATCCGATTCGACATAACGAAACCCAGCGTGTTGATAGAAATGTCGACGAAACGCGTAGCGTGATGAGCGAATGGCTTCATTTCCGGTTGATATCCATGAGCCCCCTTTGATCATGTTGTGCTTACCATCAAAGGTTGGTGTAGAGAAATCATCGTAAAGTGGATGAACTTCAAAGCCGCTGAATCCGTCGATTGGCGTTTCAGTGTGCTGCCAAACATTGCCCACAACGTCAAACAAACCGTTATGCCCAAAGCGATTGACTGGGCAAGATGAAGCATAAAATGAAAGCTGTAAGTTTCCGGGGACTTCATGCCAAATGGGGGAATCTTGGTCGATGTTTTCTCTCAGCAATTGCCATTCAGGTTCAGTGAGAAGCCGGATATTTGCCTGAGCTTGCTCCGCTTTCCAGTTACAGAAGGCTTTGGCTTCTAGCTGGTTGACTTCTACTGGCCAGTCTAACGGTAGGGGGATTTCTTCTGTGAGATTACGCTGCCAAAAAGTCCCTTCCTGATTGCGCCAGAATCGAGGCATGGTCGCTTGCGTGTAGTTAAGCCAGCTCTGCCCTTCCTCATTCCAAAAGCGCAGTTGTTGATAGCCTTCATCTTTAACAAATGCCAGAAACTCTTGGTTTGATACCAAGTATTTCGATGCTTTGAAATCGTCTACTTGGCAACTTTGCGTGCCAAACTCGTTGTCCCAACCATAAGTCGCGTCTTCTGGGGATTTACCCAATGTCACGCTATTGCCTGCAATGCTGATTAAGCTGTTTTTCGGGGCGCTTCCAGTATCTACACAGCTTTCCCACAAAGGATGAGGGCTGACATCATCAAGGGGAAGCTGGCGAATGATGACGGATGAGGTTTCTAGGTGAATACGTTCATGTTCAATGCCCATTAATATTGCCCAAGCGGGTTGATCTTGGGTAATCGGTAGGCTTAAAGGCATAGAGTTGATCGTTTTTTCGATCAATAGCTTGGCTTGATCTCGGTAATGTCTGACGTCTTCAACGGATGGCCAATCATAATGTTTTTCATCAAGATCATCCCAAGACATCTCATCTACACCAATAGCAAACATGGATTCAAAGTTCGTATTGATGCGTTGATCGATGATCTTGCCCAGTTTCAGTTTGTTGATAAAAAACGTAGCGGTGTGACCAAAGTAAAAAATCAGCGGATGACGTAAGGGTTCGGCTTTCTTGTAATAAGCTTGATCGTTGTTGATCACATCAAACAAAGACTCATACAAGCGCCATGTTTGATCGAAATAGTGGAGGAGTTCTTTCCTTTTTTCCTGTTCATTTTCTCCTGTAAGAAGAATGGTTTGATGATCCCTGATCAGGTCGTTTTCCATGATGACATCTCCAAAGTTCAGCGTATTCAACACAGTTTTATTAAAACTAGTTCATAAAGAGGAAGCTGCAGTGCAAAAACATTACAGACCGAGGAAATAGCAAAAAGGAAACAAGCTCTAAGGTGATTGTGTGATTTAAATCACTTTTGGAGTGTGGAATAAGCCGCTATTTCAGCGGCTTAAATAGGGTTGAAGGTAAAAATTTAGAGGTTGAAAGAGATCAAGAGCGGATCGCGATCACTTCAATTTCTACTTTGGCGTCCATCGGTAATCGCGCGACTTCAACGCATGAACGGGCAGGAAATGGTGCGTCATTTTGAACAAAAAACGCCTCATATACGGCATTAATATTGGTGAACTCGTTTAAGTCTTTTACGAAAACGGTGGTTTTAACAATGTTTGATGCGTCAAGCCCTGCTTGTTCGAGTATCGCAAGCACGTTATTCAAACTCTGTTGGGTTTGCTCGGCCGCGCTTTCGGGCATACTTTTGGTTGTAGGGTTAATAGGTAATTGACCTGATGTAATGACTAAGGCACCTAAGTCCACACCTTGAACATAAGGTCCGATTGCTGCAGGGGCGTTGTTGGTTTCAATTTTGTTCATTTTAATTCCTTGCTAGCCCGTGAATTCGGGTAATAAATTAAGCATAGAGAGTAAGTGGAATACTGCGGTAGTGACGCCAAAGACGATAACCAGCACCACCATTATTTGCCCTCCAGGGGCTTTAAAACCTTCTTGCCCATCTTCTCGGCGACGTGACTTCATGACCAACAAGCCAGGAATGACACACGTCCACAATGTTGCCGCTGCACCAGCATAACCAATAGCAATAAGGAAACCGAACGGAAAAAGCAGTGACAGAATAAGTGGGGGAAGAAAGGTGACTGCCCAAGTCTTCGTGCGACCATGCTTGTCATCTTCAAAATTGAACAGATCGGCAAGGTAGTCGAAAGTTCCTAGCCCAACGCCTATAAACGATGAAAGGACAGCCGCCATAGAAAATGAGTTAATCGCATTGGAGACGCGCTCAGATTCGATAACCGAGCCAAGGGCATTCAAAAGCGAATCAACGTTTCCGCCTTGCTCTAAAACTGGACCAAACCCACTGCGAGGCAGATTGCCGTAAATACTTATGATCCAAAGAATATAAAGGGAGACGGCAATAGTGGTACCGCCAAGAATAGCGTATTTCGCTCGTCTTTCTTCGCCGTAATAATTTCTCATGCTAGATACGGAATGATGGTAACCAAATGACGTGAGTGCCACGGGCAGCATTGCCATGGCATAAGGTGCGTAACGGGTTTCGTCGCTCACTTTATCAAAGAGGATGGACATGTCGACTTTGGCGACCAAACCGGACACACCAAACACAAAACTCAACACCATGAACGAAATCAGAATCACAGAGATTCGATCAACCGCTCTGGTGGAGTGCCACACAAATCCAGAAAAGATGAATACAAATAGGATAGAAGCCAATTGGCTGCTCACTCCGAGGACTTCTTGTAAAATGAGCCCCGATGAAGTGATATAAGCGTAAAGTAATATGCCACCGACAAAATAAACCGCCAAATTGTTTAACCTATTGACGTTGTTGCCCAGCATATCTTTCGTCACGGTATTGAAAGATACTTTGAGATCGTAATGCTTAAACGCCTCAAGTAGCATCCATCCAGACAGTGTCATGATGATCATAGTAATGGTAATAGCAATGAGCGACCAAGACGTCCAGCCGCCAGCACCTGCGCTGGGAAGCCCCAGCATTCCAGCGCCGACGCAGACGCTGGCAATAATGCATGCGCCACCCAAAATTGATGGGGATTTTTTCATAATCGTATCCCTGATTACAGTTTTTCTAGGCACAGCAATACTCCCCCAATACCGAGATATCAGGTGCATGCTGAAAAATTAAGGGCGCTTAAAAAGCGCCCGAATAAGTTAAACTTCGGTCATTGGCACTTCCTGTGCGACCTTCGTTGTTTCTTCTACTTCTTTGAGCTTCGCTGTAAAGTGTCTGAGTACTTCAGGTTCATAGGTGAACTCCAAGCCTTTGATTTTTTGAGCATTTTCTTGGACTTTTTCAAATGCCTCGATGATGAAATCCATGTGGGTTTGCGTGTAAGTGGCTCTAGGAATCGTGAGCCTGAGCAGCTCAGCAGGAGAGGGCATTTGTTCGCCTGTAGCAGGATCACGCCCCAGCAGTAGCGAGCCAATTTCTACGGCGCGAATACCAGCGACTTTGTAGAGTTCACAAGCCAGAGCATGTGCCGGGAATTGATGCGAAGGGATATGAGGAAGAAGCTTACCTGCGTCAACAAACGCGGCGTGACCACCTGCTTGCTGGCAGACAATACCCAGTTTTTCTAACCCATCCACGAGGTATTGAACTTGTCCAATGCGGTATTCTAGCCATTCTTGTCGCATAGCTTCATAAAGCCCAACGGCCAAGCGCTCCATTGCTCCGCCTTCTAGTCCACCGTAAGTAGGAAAACCTTCTTGAACTACACATAGCGTCCGGCATTGGTTGTAAACATCGTCGAATCGGCTGTCTTTAAAGCACAATAGCCCACCCATTTGAACCATGGCGTCTTTTTTGGCAGACATAGCGAGACCGTCTGCGTATTTGTACGATTCGCGTGTAATATCCTCAATACTCCAATCCTCATACCCTGGTTCACGTTGCTGGATAAAATAGGCATTTTCAGCAAATCGAGCTGAGTCCATGATGACTGGAATGTCGTATTTTCCAGCAATTTCGTATACGGCTTTCAAGTTCGCGATAGAAACAGGTTGCCCGCCAGAGGAATTACACGTGATGGTGCTGACAATGTACGGGACGTTCTGAGCGCCAACTTCTAATATGGCACTTTCCAATTTTTCTAAATCAAAGTTACCTTTGAAATCAGCATTTACTGAAGTATCGAAGGCCTCTTCTGTATACACGTTTCTCGCGACACAGCAGTTTATTTGAGTGTGCCCTTGTGTGGTGTCAAAGAAGTAATTAGACAGTGCGACCATCTTGCTGCGGTCCAATCCTTTTTCTTGCTCTCTTTTTTTGATGAGCACAGGGATGTAGATTTGTTCTGCCCCACGCCCTTGGTGGGTCGGAATGGTATATTCATAGCCAAAAATATCGCTTACCGCTTTTGATAATGCATAGTAGCTTCGGCTTCCACTGTAAGCTTCGTCTCCCATTAACATCGCGGCTTGCATGCTTTGAGTGATAGAACCTGTTCCACTGTCTGTCAGTAAATCGATAAAAACATCTTCGCTGTCTAACAAAAATGGGTTCATACCTGAGTTCATTATGGCTAGTTCACGGTACTCTCGGGTGGTGCGTTTTACTGGCTCTACAACTCGAATGCGAAATGGTTCAGGGAGGTGTTTAAAGTTTTCCATATTAAGGCCTTTCAAGATTATATTTATTTTAGATGAGATGAATCCCATCAAATGATTAATGAATTCAATGTTTAGAATTAATTGTTAATAAATAGAACAGTGATGATTTAGCTATGAATAAAGCAGGTGTTAACAGGTGGGAAATAAAGAATATAATGATTCTTTACAGCAATTTCCGCCGATGTTTTTTGCTTGCTTTAGATGCGCTTTTTCGTCACTGAGATTGACTTGAAAAGTTCTTATTCAGAAGATAGATGAAATGAAATTTGATGATCGATGGTATACCAGTCTAACAGGGTTAGCTGGAATTTGGATTGCCAATTAAGGTACATGTTCATTGTATGTTCCTCTGCCCATAAGCAAGAATATTGCTCTACTCACATAAATATATATTAGCTTAATGAAGTTTGGTATTCACAAAAAAAGCAAATGTGATTCGCGTATTATAGTTTTATCATCATAATTATAAATTAGCCTAAAGCATCACATATTTAATGGGTGTCATATGAATCAAAACTCTGACTAGGAAATATGATTGAATTGTTAAGATAAAATGATATTTATTCCAGTATGTTATCGGTATTAATTTTGTTATATACCTAAGTGGCTCTAAATTCTGAACCACTTGGATATATCAAGTTCTAGTTGGTGAGCTTCGCGATACGTTCACCTAAATAGATGGCGGTCTTGGCGTCGTTTGAATGCACTAACTCTTCAATATCTTTATTACAAGCCGTCAGACCTATATTGGATCCCAGCCGGTTTAATCCGCTGTCGCTGACATGTTCGGATTCGTCCAAGCCAGCCCAAATCATGCCGTGCTGACAAGCCAATACGAAGAATGAAAACAGCGTTTGTTCTTGTTCGCCATTCAGGCTTCCACCGCAAGTAAAGCCCGCGGCTAGTTTGTTATGCCATTCCCGTTCAACGTAGGCATCACTGCTTGTATCCATAAAGGCTTTGAATTGGGCAGCGGGACCGCCCATGTAGGTGGGTGCCCCAAAAATGATGGCATCACTGTTTTTGAGTTCTTCAAACAGCGCATAATTTTTGTAACGTCCTTCGTGAATGTCCTTAGGCTCAATTTCTAACAGTGTCGGTGATGCATTAGGTACAGAACGGACGCCACTGGCGATATATTCAGCCAAGGCTTTTGTTGCGCCACATTTTGAAAAATAGACAATAGATATTTTAGTCACTGACCTCATCCTTAATATTGGTGGGCTGGTTATTAGTGTTCGTAGTCATTTCGTTTTTTCGAATCGTGAGTCAGGTATTGGATGAATTCCCATTCCAGTCCATCGCTGTCGTAAAAATAGAGGCGTTTACGATATGGATGCTCTGTTTCCATTGGGTTCTGTTCATAGCCATTACTCAGTAACCTGCGTTCTACTTCCTCAATATCGTCGACCACGAACCCAATGTGGTTGATACCTACATCAACATAGGGAGAGCGATCTACTGATTATTTTTCAACAACTTCCTGTAAGGCAATATAGGTTTCTTCTGTACCGATATGGCACCAGCGATAATGGCTATGCCCGAAATGGCGAATCTTGAAATCAGGTAAAGCGGTTTGAAGAAACTCTATGGCGCGATCCACATTTTTAACGGTGACATTAGCGTGTTCGACATAAGTACTCATAACGACTCCTTAGCAAGACGCATTTCAGCAGCTTGAATAGATAATGGGGTAGGGTGGGATTGATCGATGCGATAACAACTAAAAACCAGCTTTATGGTGTGGTCGTCATTGCTTTGGCTCGCACGTTGCAATCGTTGTTGCCAATTTTTACTGGGATGAGTGATGGTACAGTCCGTGGCTTTGGCGTATGGGCTACTCGCACAATAAGCTGCCACGTAAGCTTGCCAAAAGCGTTGTAGTCCAACAGTTTGATCTTGTAGATAAGGCAAGATATTGATGAACGCTTGTAGACCGGTCACGCCGTGTAAATACGTGAAATCATTAGTTCGGATAAATTGCTTCAGAATGACATCGCGCACCTTTTCCAGTGGGAGTGTATCCGGTATCGCTGATATGGATACGTAGCGTTCTGACTCGATCACTTCTTGCACTCGATCCACAATGATTCCCGGTTCAAACGAGTGTTGGTGGAACAAGTTGTGTCCTTCTACTATTTGTTCTTCCAGCGAGTATGAATTTGTGGTCTGAAGATCGCCCAAATACTGATATTCGCTAGCGAGGTATGCCAGCGCATGGGATATCTCGTCTGGAGAACCTAAGTCAATGGCATAGGATAACCGAATCAGACCGTGAAACGCTGCCGCTGCAATCCCTTCAACGAGTACTGGAAGTTGAGTTTTCAGGCACGTCTCTATGCCGTGGCTATGGATTTCATTGAGGAAGAATGCTTGCCAGTCATTGAAATGATCTCGGTTCGAAATTTGTGGCTGTTTCGCGGTACGTGAGGCTTTCTTGGGATCCAAAATTTTGACGTAATGATCATAAAAGCGCTGAATTCGGGCTTCTGACGCACCACTAAGATCCAGTGCCACCAAAGCCATGGGCAAGTGATTCGTTAAGTTGCCTTGGTAGTTGGGATCAAATTGATGTGTCGCAGTCACTAAATGTTGAGTGGAAGATCGTATGTTGTTCATATTGCCTCCTGACGTTCTAATAGTTGTTTTAGTAAAGTTATTTGTTTATTAATATAGTTCGCAGAGTGATTAAGTAAACAAATTACTTTATTTAATCGTTTTTAAGTCAGCTAAATGAGAAGTCACTCAAAAAAAGCGCGCAACAAAAAGCCCACATCAAAAGATGTGGGCCAATAAAATACGATGGTGTTACAGCCTGAATAACGCTAGCTGAATTAATTCATCTATTGATGGGGTTAAACCCATTGTTTTAAACTATTTATTTATGGCAAATACTGGCAGAGAAAGGTGCCATTTGATGGCTGCCAGCCTAATGGTCAATGTAGTGAAAATACCAATGAATAATGCAGGAGAGTGCTCAACACCTAAAGCGATAGCACCAGTATGAACAATACCACCCACTAAACAGGCGGTGGCGTACACTTCGCTTCTCAATACCATTGGGATTTCTCGCGCTAGAACATCGCGGATAATACCGCCACCACACCCCGTGAGTACCCCCATAATGACGGCAACAATGGCGCTGTCTTGATAGCTTAACGCTTTTTCTACACCGATTCCGACAAAGACTGCCAGCCCGATGGCGTCACAGACGGGTAATACGAACCATGGCAAGCGTTTAGGACGTCTAACAATCAACATGGTGAGCACACAGGTAATGAAAATAACCCAGAGATATGCGGTATCGGATATCCAGAATACGGGAGTTGCCCCTAAAAGCATATCGCGTATCGAACCGCCGCCAATGGCAGTGACACTGCCCAGCACCACTACACCGAATGGGTCCATTTTTAATCGGCCTGCTAGCAACACCCCAGAAATCGCAAATACCGCGGTTCCAAACAGATCAATTGTGTATAGAAGTAATGCGTCCATGTTCCTCGTATTCTCAGTTAGCTTTTGCGTATTGCCTTGCTTGTTCAAAAAACTCGCATACCTGCTCTATGGCTTTAACGGTGCGCGGTGTCGGTCGATTTATCCAATCGGAATTCAGTGACCAAATGTGTTTATGTTGTACAGCAGGGACTTGCGATGCCCACCCTTGCCATAGGGACTCATCTTGTACGGCATGTCGAGAAGTAAAGATGACATCTGGCTGCCGAACGATGACCTGCTCTTCACCAACTTGAGGGTAGGGAGACGCACTGTCGACAAAGATATTTGTACCCCCACAAAAACTAAACACCTCACTTGGCCAGCTATTTTGCGCCACCGTGATAATGGGTTTTGTGCTTAATTGATAGAAGTACTTTACGGGCTTATCGGTGGTATAGCGTTGTTTAAGTTGCGCTAGGTTTTCTCGAAAATCCGCGGCGGCTTTCATGCCAATACTTGGGTCTTCAGCGTATTGGCTTAGCTGCTCTAAATTGTGGACAATATCTTCGAATGTGCCCGTTTTGGAGTCATAAATTTCAAATCCAAGTTTTCTTAGTTTGTCTAACTCTTTGGCGGGGTTACCACTTGGCCACGCGATGATTAAGTCGGGTTGAAGCGCCACAATGCGTTCGAGTTTTATGCCTTGATAGTTGGCGACGCGTTCGAGTGCTTTCGCTTCTTCTGGGTAATCGCTGTGGTCGGTTGCGGCAACAAGCTTGTCGCCTAGTCCAGCTGCAAAGGCGATTTCTGTTGCGTGAGGCGCAAGGGAAATAATGCGTTGAGGTGTGGTATTAGCCAAAACAGATTGGCTAACAAGGAGACCTGCTAACAAAACAAAGAGCGTTTTCAATTTAAATACCTTGATAGATGACTGCCATGATTGCGCTTTGCAGCAACACCCAAACACAGATTCGCCACGCCAGAAGGTGTTGAATTTGGGATAAATGATAAGCGGAAGGCGCGACTCGACCTCCAAGTTTGGGGCGCATGGTTTTTTTATCGCCATAAATAGCAGGGCCGCCAAGTGATAGCTCGAGTTTGTTACCCACTACCGCCATTAGCCAACCAGGGCCCGGTGTTGGCCATGTTTTTCCTTGCGAAAGCATGCCAGATAACGCCGCAGACATATTGTTGCCTAAGGCTATAAATAAGCTGAATAGCCTAAGAGGAATTAATTCTAACAGTGCGAGCATTCGAATAGCGGGTAAGCCGAAAGGTAGAAATTCACTTCGACTAGGCGACCACGCCCGTGCCAGTTCCATGATTAAGCGGTACATCATGGCACCAATACCGCCACCGATGGCATACCAGAACATCACACAGATAACGTTTCTGCCGTACCCTAAAATCAGAGTTTCTGCGCCAGCTTTGCCAAGCCCTAATGGAGACAGCGTATCGGTTGCTCGATTAACATGAGGCGCTAATTCACGGCGGGCGCGTTTTTTGTCTTCTTTCCCTAAAGCTTGAATAAGGTGTTTTGCGAGAGACTCATTGCTACGCCAATCGATCGCCAATAGAAGTAATGCTAAATCGAACAGTTGTGGCTGCCAGACCAGAGGCTTTAATGCGATAAAGAAGATTAAGGCTGGTACACACATCATCCCCCAAGCCAAGCTGCCAGAGATGACACTTTGCCCGTGGTTTTGATTGTTGTTCACCTTGGTTGCGAGGATTTCAGCAAACTTATGCCAAAGCGTCGCAGGGTGCACAGATTTGGGGATAGGCAAGATAAAATGGAACAGCAAAGCGCCCCATAAAACCAATAGGGCGCCGTTGGAATATAGCTTAGTAAACAGCTCTTCCATGAGTAATGTTACTTCAGTAGGTCAGCCATTTTGAGCACCATTTCCGAAGAACTTTGTGCCGCCAAAGGAAGGAATTCGTCAAAACTCATTGGAGACTCTTTATCTGCAACGTCAGAGATGGCGCGAACAACCACAAATGGAACATTAAATTGGTGACAGGTTTGAGCGATAGCTGCCGCTTCCATTTCTACTGCAATTACAGATGGAAAATTCGTGCGAATAAAAGCCTGGCGTTCTGCGCTGCATACAAAGGCATCACCCGTGCAAATGAGTCCGCGAACTGCGTGCTTGCCATCCATTTTTTCTAGAGCTTGCTCTGCAACTGCCATCAGCTTTTCGTCGGCAGCAAAACCCGCCGGCTGACCTGCCATCTGCCCAATTTCATAACCAAAAGCGGTAACATCCGCATCGTGATGACGAACTTCGGTTGAAATAACAACGTCACCTAAATTCAGAGAAGAATCAAAACCACCAGCAGAACCGGTATTTATCACGACTTCAGGCTGATAGATTTCGAGTAACAAGGTGGTACCAACAGAAGCCGCCACTTTGCCAATACCAGACTGCAACAAAACAGCATCCACACCATTGATTTGACCTGTGTAGAAAACACAACCTGCGCGTGTTTCTTCTTTACAGTGAGTCATTGCTTCTTTCAGGATAGCCACTTCCTGCTGCATGGCACCGATAATACCGATTTTCATTGGACGTCTCTAAGTTAGTATTCAATTACAGCGGATTGTAGCAGGAAAGTTTTGCAGTCTCTAACCCCGTCTAGGCAATATTTTTCGGTAGCGATGGAGCTATAACCTCAAGATCATAATTTCAGTAATGGTTGAATTATTAGTGCTCTTGAGGTTTTTGGCTTCCACAGCGCACGAGCTATGGCTGCTTGCTGATTGCTCTTATTGCGCTAGTTTTTTCTGATTGAAGTTGATGGGATGGTGAGCTGTAAGGTATCGACTAGCTCGTTTAATTGTGTCCCGAGTTCGCTGTTATCAAACTTCATATTTTGATGTGGTTTTAGGTCTTGCAAATAAATGGTGGTCACGGGGTTTTCTGAGTCGTAGGAAGAAACGATTTGCGCAGCATTATCACCTCTTAAGGATTCAATCATTGCGATCAGGAGTTGTGAATTATTGTCTTTAGAGACTTCAGAGAAATCAAAGGTGACGGTGGCAGCATCACTTAGCTGTTGAAGAGCGTTCTCTGTTTGCTTTTGAATATCACTAGAGGGAGTTGTGTCCATCGTGCCGTACTGTATTACGCCGTTTGAACTGGTTAGCTCAGTCGAAACAACCGATACGGGTATTTGTATTGTTTTTTGAATTGACTGGGTTTGTTGTTTTTGAGTGGTTTGGTCTGAGTAGTGTCTAATAGCAGCAGAAGCCGAAGCACCAGTATTTGCGGCATTAAGTATGAGCCGAACAGTATCGGTGTTACTGCGATCGCCACTGTCCCTAACATACAGCTGGAATTCATAGGTACCTGCCAATGTCGGATTGATAATGGACGCCTTCAACTTATCTGTATTGAGAATACTTAACTGCTGTGGACCAGATCGCTGAGTCCAAGAGACGGTTTCAATATCATAGACACTGGGTGATGTTGATGCTGTACCGTTTAGGGCAATACTACTAACAGGAAGCGTGTGCACTTGATCATTGCCAGCGTTGACGGTTGGCTTGGTGAGTTTTTTTGCCTCATCGGTGTCAACACTGCATCCTACTAACGCGACCATCAAAGCTGGAGCGGCAAGCTTTAACCATTTAAACATAATTCATTCCCTTTACTATTCAATGTGTTGATATTGAATGTACCGTTATTGGATTGAATTATCGTTGGTTGAAATGAGACGGTTTGTGTCTAAGTTGGACACAAACCAATTTAGGCACAAGTGAAGTGCTGATTATGGGGTAATTAAACCTTGCTCTAACAAGCTACTGCGAAGTTCGTCCGTGCGCTCTCTGTTTACGCCAAAGTCGGAGTGACCCGTGCGGGATTCAGAGCGTACGATCAGTTTGTCTCCCTCAATTTTGATTTCTAAATCGTCGACAAACCCGAAGAAATCACTGGTGTATTCTATTCGAATGTAAGAGCCATCTTTTACTGCCGTTAGCGAGCCCGGCATTGATAGCGCCACGGTTTCAATTTGCTCAATGGTGATATCGCTTGATGCTAACGTGAAAGGCTGCAGAATAAAGTCTTCACGGTGTTCAAGGGTGGACACGCAGTTAGGGCTATCGCCACAAGGATGAGAAGTTCTGTCTGGAATGGAAACAGGTTCTTGGCTACAAGCCGAAAGGAAAACTAAAGAGCCTAAGACGACGCTGATGGTTTTCATTGGTGAACTCTCCTTTGAATGAAAAAAGCAAAGAATAACGGCATTCTTTGCTTTTAGAGTAAGTGTTAAGGGTAGTGTTGGCGAGTTAAACTTCTAAGAAATCGAGGATTCCTTCCGCAGCTTTTCTGCCTTCATCAATGGCCGTTACTACTAAATCGGATCCTCTTACGGCGTCACCGCCTGCGAAGATCTTCTTATTGGATGTTTGGTATTGAAATTCTTGGTCGGAAGGTGCTTTGATGCGACCCCATTGATCCAAGTCCACACCAAAAGGTTCTAACCAGCTCATTTTGTGTGGTTGGAATCCAAAGGCCATGATCACCGCATCGGCATCCAGAATGTGTTCGCTTCCCGCGACGGGCTCTGGTCGGCGACGTCCAGCGCTATCGGGTTCACCCAGCGCGGTTTTCACCACTTTCACGCCCACGACTTTGCCTTCTTTGTTCACCTCAATACCAAGCGGCTGAAGGTTGAACATGAAGTTTACGCCTTCTTCTTTAGCATTTTTTACTTCACGGCGAGAGCCGGGCATGTTGGCTTCATCGCGTCGGTATGCACAAACAACGTTGCTTGCACCTTGGCGAATGGACGTGCGAACACAGTCCATCGCAGTGTCTCCTCCGCCAAGAACCACCACGCGCTTGCCTGCCATATCGATGTATGGGTCGGTTGTATCCAGTTCCATCACTTTATACGTGTTGGAAATGAGGAATGGCAACGCATCATATACGCCAGGCGCTTCTTCGTTTTCTAAGCCTGCACGCATATTTTTATAGGTGCCCACGCCTAAGAAGACAGCATCGTAATCATCAATGAGTTCTTGAAGTTGTACATCTTTGCCAACTTCCACGTTCATTTTAAATTCGACGCCCATATCACTGAAGATACGACGGCGATTTTCCATTACCCCTTTTTCCAATTTGAAAGAAGGAATACCAAACGTCAGTAAGCCTCCGATTTCTGGGTAGCGATCAAATACGACTGGCTTTACCCCATTTCGAACCAAAATGTCGGCGGCAGCAAGACCGGCTGGTCCCGCACCAATAATGGCGACTTTTTTGTCTGTCCATTCCACGGCAGACATGTCGGGTTTCCAGCCCATTTCGAAGGCTTTATCGGTGATGTACTTTTCGACGTTACCTATGGTGACAGCGCCGAAGTCGTCGTTAAGCGTACAAGAACCTTCACACAGGCGATCTTGTGGACACACACGCCCGCACACTTCGGGTAGGCTATTTGTTTGGTGAGACAGCTCTACTGCTTCTATGATTCTTCCTTCATTGGCAAGCTTTAGCCATTGAGGAATGTAGTTGTGAACAGGGCATTTCCACTCACAGTAAGGGTTTCCGCAGTCAAGGCAGCGATCAGCTTGTGCAGTTGCTTGCTGATTGGTGAAGGGTTCGTAGATTTCTACAAACTCGATTTTACGTATTTTTAGCGGCTTTTTAGCCGGATCGACACGTTGAACATCGATAAATTGGTATACGTTCTGGCTCATGAATCTCTCCTAATTACTGTGCCTGAACACGCAACTCAGCTGCGCTGCGACTTTGGTGACCGAGCAATGTTCTCAAGTCAGAGGCTTGTGGTTTCACAAGGTAGAACTTAGGAATCCATTCGTCGAAATTTGCCAGAATTTCCTCAGCATGTGCTGAGTTGGTTTCGTCCAAATGTTCTGATATCAACCCTCTCAAATGCTCTTGATGGATGTAGAGATCCGAGAGCGATAGAGCTTCAACCGATTCTGTGTTCACACGCCCTTTAAAGTCGTCGTTCGCATCCAGTACATAGGCAAATCCGCCTGTCATACCCGCTCCAAAGTTCACGCCTGTTGCGCCAAGAATGGCAACAACACCTCCCGTCATGTATTCACATGCGTTGTCGCCTGCGCCTTCGATGACAGCAATGGTGCCAGAGTTTCGAACGCCAAAACGTTCACCAGCTTTACCAGCCGCAAACAGTTTACCGCCTGTTGCACCGTACAAGCAGGTGTTGCCTATAATCGTTGCTTCATTACAGCGGAATGCGGTACCTAAGTGTGGCTTGATGGAGATTTTTCCGCCTGCCATGCCTTTACCGACATAGTCGTTCGCATCACCAGTCAGGTAGAGCTCAACACCTCCAGCATTCCAAACACCGAAGGATTGCCCAGCAGTGCCATTTAAGTACAACTTAATGGGTTGGGTAGCCATTCCCTGATTACCATATCGCTTGGCGATTTCACCAGACAAACGCGCACCTACCGAGCGATCGGTATTAATCACATCGTAGTAAAAGTTAGCACTTTGCTTGGCTTCGACTGCCGCCATGGCATCGGAGATGATTTTTTGGTTTAACGCAGCGTTATCAAATGGAGTATTGGGCTCAGTCCAACTGACAGGGTGCCCTTGCGGCGAGATTGGCTTCTCCAAAATTCCCGAAAGATCGAGCTTGCTTTGTTTTGCCGTCATACCTTGAACGGCTTCCAGCAAGTCGGTGCGCCCTATTAAGTCTGTGAGTTTTTCAACGCCCAGCTCAGCTATGATTTCACGTACTTCTTCGGCAAGCCCTGTGAAGTAGTTGACAACCATATCTGGCAACCCTTTGAAATACTGCTTACGCAGGGTTTCATCCTGAGTAGCAACGCCCGTTGCACAGTTATTTAGGTGACAGATTCGGAGGAACTTACAGCCCATCGCAACCATTGGAGCGGTACCAAAGCCGAAGCTTTCTGCCCCTAAAATGGCGGCTTTTACGACGTCTAAGCCCGTTTTTAGTCCACCATCCACTTGCAAACGGATCTTATGACGTAAGCTATTGGCCACTAATGCTTGCTGAGTTTCTGCAAGCCCCAGCTCCCAAGGGCAGCCAGCATATTTCACAGACGTTAATGGGCTGGCTGCGGTGCCGCCGTCGTAACCGGATATGGTAATGAGATCGGCATACGCTTTGGCAACCCCCGTCGCAATGGTGCCGACCCCTGGCTCGGAAACCAGTTTGACGGAAACCAATGCATTAGGGTTAACCTGCTTTAGATCGAAAATCAGCTGAGCCAAATCTTCTATCGAATAAATGTCGTGATGAGGAGGCGGTGAAATCAAGGTGACACCTTGCACCGAGTAACGCAGTTTGGCAATTTCAGCCGTCACTTTGTGACCCGGAAGCTGACCACCTTCACCCGGTTTTGCCCCTTGGGCGACTTTGATTTGTAATACGTCAGCATTGGTCAGGTAGTGCGGGGTAACGCCAAATCGACCCGATGCCACTTGTTTGATACGTGAATTACGGTCCGTACCAAAGCGACGCGGATCCTCACCGCCTTCACCGGAGTTTGAGTAGCCGCCTAAGCGATTCATCGCCATGGCTAAGGCTTCGTGTGCTTCAGGGCTGAGTGCACCAATCGACATGGCCGCTGAATCGAATCGCTTAAAGAGTTCGGTGTTTGGCTCTATTTTTTCTAGTGGCAGCGCTTTGTCTGCTTTCTTTAGTTTCAATAAGTCACGCAACATGGCGACAGGACGTTCATTAACCTGCTTAGAAAAGGACTTATAGTCACTGGTTTCTCCCGAATTAACCGCCGTTTGTAATGTGCTGACGACATCTGGGTTGTAGGCGTGAAATTCCCCACCGTGGACAAATTTCAACAATCCACCGTGGTCGATGGGCTTGCGTTTTGCCCATGCTTTACGAGAAAGATTGAACACATCTTGTTGGAAATCACTGAATGAAGCGCCTTGGATTCGGCTTGTCACCCCTTTGAAACAAAGATCGACAACATCTTGGTGCAATCCAACGGCTTCAAACAACTGAGAGCAGCGATAGGAAGCGATGGTCGAAATGCCCATTTTGGACATGATCTTATATAGCCCTTTATTGATGCCGTTGCGATAGTTCAGCATCGCTTCTCCGTAGGAGCGTTCCAGTGCACCATCATCAATGGCTTTACCTAAGGCTTCGTAAGCTAGATATGGATAAACCGCAGTCGCACCAAAGCCCAGTAATACTGCGAATTGATGAGGATCGCGTGCCGTAGCCGTTTCCACAATAATATTGGCATCACAGCGTAAATTGGCATTGATCAGATGAGTTTGTACCGCACCCACTGCCATTGCAGCCGGAATCGGCAGTTTCCCTTTCTGGATATCACGATCGGATAAGACAACCAGTACCGTGCCTTGGCGGACAACGGTTTCAGCTTGCGCGCACAAATCATGGATGGCTTGCTCGAGTGATTTTTCTTCAGGATCAAAGTTGATGTCCAGGATGGTATTTCGGTAATGTTCGTCATTCAGTTCAAGCAACTGCAACATATCGGAATACAGCAAAACCGGTGATTCAAAGGCAACTCGATGTGCGTGACCGTCGGTTTCGCAGAACACATTCATTTCCTGACCCACGCTGGTGGCCAGTGACATGACGTGTTTTTCACGAAGAGGATCAATCGGTGGGTTGGTGACCTGTGCAAACTTTTGACGGAAGTAATCCGTTACCAAGCGCTCTTTGGAAGATAAAACAGCCATTGGGGTATCGTCGCCCATTGAGCCGACGGCTTCTTGCCCCATATCACCCAGTACTCGAAGGACTTGATCGACTTCTTCATTACTCATCGCAAATTGCTTTTGATAAGTTTTGAGCTCATCGTTATCAAAATTGCGTTGACCCACTTCATCGTCTTTTAACTCTGCGAAGGGCGTTAAGCGATGAACGTTGTTTTCCATCCATTCACGATAAGGGTGACGGCTTTTTAGGTCGCTGTCGATCTCAGACGATTGCCAAAGTTTTCCTTTTCGAGTGTCGATAACCAGAAGTTCACCGGGACCAACACGTCCTTTTTCAGAGACTTCATCTGGCGTGTAATCCCATATACCGACCTCTGAAGCGAGTGTAATCAGATTGTCTTTAGTGATGACATATCGAGCTGGGCGCAGCCCATTTCTATCTAAGTTACAGGCTGCGTATCGACCGTCCGATAAAACGATCCCCGCAGGACCATCCCAAGGCTCCATATGCTTTGAGTTAAAGTCATAAAACGCACGCAGATCGGGGTCCATGTCTGGGTGATTTTGCCACGCTGGTGGAACCAGCATCCGCATGGCACGGAACACATCCATACCACCGGCTAAGAACAAATCCAACATGTTGTCTAAGCTGGATGAATCAGAACCTGTTTCATTCACAAATGGCGCGGCACTTTGTAAGTCTGGTAGCAGTGGCGACGAGAACTTGTAAGCGCGTGCTCTAGCCCATTGGCGGTTACCTTCAATCGTATTGATTTCACCGTTGTGCGCTAAATAGCGGAATGGTTGAGCCAGTGGCCAGCGCGGTTGCGTGTTGGTGGAGAAACGTTGGTGGAACAAGCAAATCGCCGATTCCATACGTAGATCCGCCAAGTCCAAATAGAATCGAGGTAGATCCGCAGGCATGCACAGCCCTTTGTACACAATGACTTGAGTCGATAGG
This sequence comes from Vibrio sp. vnigr-6D03, assembly GCF_002835515.1. Lineage (NCBI taxonomy): Bacteria > Pseudomonadati > Pseudomonadota > Gammaproteobacteria > Vibrionales > Vibrionaceae > Vibrio > Vibrio sp. vnigr-6D03. Next base: position 24,532 of record NZ_PIZL01000015.1, on the reverse strand, counting down.
CTGCAGATATAAAAATCGTCATCGTCTTGAATTTGTTTTTCAATACGGCGACGAGCAATATACAGGCGACGTTCAATATCGCGTTCCCGCCAACCTGCTGGGGCTGAGATAAACACTTGCTCGATGTTAGGAACGGACTCATTGGCAATCGGACCTAAAACATCGGTGTTGATGGGAACATCACGCCAACCAACGACAGTGAGTGTTTCTCTTGCTAGTTCTTCGTTAATTACGCGTTTGGCTTCTTTGGCTTTTTCAGGATCTTGGCTAAAGAAGACCATGCCAACCGCATACTGTTTGCCTAGGTTCCAACCTTGTTCTTGGGCGATAATGCGCAGATAAGTATCTGGCTTTTGAAGTAGTAATCCGCAGCCATCACCCGTTTTACCGTCGGCGGCGATACCACCACGGTGAGTCATTCTGTCGAGTGCTGAAATAGCAGTGCGGACGAGTTTGTGACTCGGCTGACCTTCCATATGGGCGATCAAACCGAATCCACAGTTGTCTTTTTCAAGACGTGGATCGTATAGAGCCATTGCAATTCTCCCTTTGCTTCCTACCTTCCTGGTAAGGGAATTGTGTAACTTATATTTTTATAGTTATGTGGAGTGGCGTAGTAATTATAGTTGCCAAACTCTCTGTTTTCTTAACATTGCGGTGTCATTTTGTTATCACCAGCTTCACAACCTATAGCTAATGATAGAAAACGTCAAGTTATTGGATATTTGTCGGTATAACTAAGGAAATTTGGTGATTTGCCTCGTTTATTTGTCATGTAAACAATGAGTTAGAATGATGTTTTTAACATTTTATTCACAATTGAAGGCAAAAAAATGCCAGCAACAAATGTTGCTGGCAAAGTTCAGGAAGGAGTTGGCAAAGCAACGTATCGCTTTGCCTATTTTTATACTGAAAGCATCAGCGAATCGGCTTTTGCTTCTAAATTGGTGTTGCCCATTAAATGGGCATCAATAGCGCGAGCAGATTCGCGCCCTTCATTGATGCAACGAACCACTAGTGATTGTCCAGTACGCATATCACCTGCAGCAAATACACCTTTTTGGTTCGTTTGGAAATCTTGAGTAGCAACGTTACCGCGCTCATCAAGCTTGATATCCAATTGCGCAAGAATACCGGTTGGTTCTGGGTGCAAGAAACCCATGGCCAAGAAAGCCAAATCACATGGAATCACGCGCTCACTTCCAGCAACTTCATCAAATGATGGACGCTCACCAGGTTTGGCGTCTTGCCATACGATATCGGCAATACGTAAACCCGTTACTTGACCTTCATCGTTACCGACAAATTCTTTGGTCAGGATATTCCAGTGGCGGTCACACCCTTCTTCGTGGGAAGTAGAGGTGCGCATGATCATTGGGTATTGAGGCCATGGCATGTTAGCAGGTCGTTTCTCTGGTGGAATCGGCATGATTTCAACCTGAGTGATGCTCGCCGCTTTGTGACGGTTAGAAGTACCCACACAGTCAGAACCTGTGTCACCACCACCAATCACGACAACATTTTTGCCTTTGGCGTGAATTTCTTTGGTTTTCAGATCCATGTCGTTTGCACGGCGGTTGTTCTGACCTAAGAACTCCATCGCAAAGTGCACGCCGTTCAGTTCACGACCCGGTACTGGTAAATCGCGTGGTACCGTAGAACCACCCGTTAGCAATACCACATCGAAGTCTTGACGAAGTTGCACTGCGTTGATGTCTACACCAATGTGCGCATTCACAACAAACTTGATGCCCGCTTTTTCCATTAAATCGATTTTACGATCAATAACAGACATGCTGAGTTTGAAGTCAGGAATACCAAAGCGCAGTAAGCCACCCACTTTTTCATCACGTTCGAATACCGTGACTAAGTGGCCCGCACTATTAAGCTGTTCTGCAGCAGATAGACCAGCAGGACCACTGCCGATGATAGCCACAGTTTTACCTGTACGTGAACGCGGTGTTTTCGGTTTGGCATAACCTTCGCGATACGCCGTTTCAACGATGGTTTTCTCGATGTTACAGATGGTGATTGGATCTTGGTTAATACCCAATACACACGAACTCTCACAAGGAGCAGGGCATACGCGGCCGGTAAATTCTGGGAAGTTATTGGTGGAACTTAGAATGTTCCACGCCTCTTCCCAGCTGTCGCGAAAGACTGCATCATTAAATTCAGGAATGATATTGCCGATAGGGCAGCCGTTATGACAAAATGGCACACCACAATCCATACAGCGAGAAGCTTGAGTATTGATTTTGGTGCCGAACTCTTCGTTCAGCACAAATTCTTTGTTGTTTTCAATTCGAACGCTAGGGTCAAGCTTTCTTGGAAGCTCACGACCATGCTCTAAAAATCCAGTAGGCTTACCCATTATACTGCCTCCACTTCTTCTTTCTGTTCTGCTTCCGCTTTACGCTTTTGAAGTACCGCTTTGTAATCACGCGGCATAACTTTCACCATAGTGGTTAAGCTTGCTTCAAAATTATCAAGGAAAGACTGAGCAACTTCACTTCCTGTGAATTCAACGTGCTTGGTCAGCATGTCGAGTAGCAGGTCTTTATCTTCTTGTTCAATTGGGTCTAAATCGACCAGTTCAGCATTCAGCTTGGTTTCGAAATCACCTGCTGTATCCCAAACGTAAGCGACACCGCCGCTCATGCCTGCCGCGAAGTTACGACCTGTAGAGCCAAGAATAACGGCTGTACCACCTGTCATGTATTCACAACCGTGGTCACCTACACCTTCAACAACTACCTTGGCACCAGAGTTACGAACACAGAAACGCTCACCAGCTAGACCACGAATGTAGGATTCACCGGAGGTTGCGCCGTAGAAACATACGTTACCTACAACGATGTTGTCTTCCGCGACAATGCTGGATTTGGCGTCTGGATATAGCACCAAAGTACCGCCTGATAAGCCTTTACCCCAGTAATCGTTCGCATCACCTTCCACTTCGAATTTCACACCTTTCGCAAGGAATGCGCCAAACGACTGACCAGCACTACCGTGGAACTTAACGTTCATTGGTTGAGGTAATCCTTGGTCTTTGTAGACTTTGGATATTTCGTTGGAAAGCATGGTACCAGCACTGCGGTCGGTGTTGATGATAGGCAGTGTTGCACTGACTGGTTCACCGAATTCTAGAGCTGGCTGTGCCAGTTGAATCAACTGGCGATCCAGTACTTCTTCCAAGTTGTGGTTCTGCTCTTTCTGGTTGTAAACACCGTCTTCTTCACGCGCTTGCTCGATGTGCAAGACAGGTGAAAGGTCTAGGTTTTTGTACTTCCAGTGAGCGATGTTTTCACGCACTTTCAACTTGTGAGACTGACCTACCATTTCAGCGATAGAGCGGAAACCAAGTTCAGCCATAATTTCACGTAAGCCTTCTGCCATGTATTGGAAGAAAGTCACGACATCTTCTACGCGACCATCGAATCGTTCACGTAGCGTTTTGTTTTGTGTTGCGATACCAACTGGGCAAGTGTTCTTATGACACTTACGCATCATGATACAACCTTCAACGACAAGAGCGGCTGTTGCCACGCCCCATTCTTCTGCACCGAGAAGTGTCGCCATGGCTAAATCACGAGGGGTTTTCATCTGACCATCAGACTGAACCACTATGCGGTTACGCAAACCATTCTTAAGAAGGGTCTGGTGCGTTTCTGCCAAGCCCAATTCCCACGGCAATCCCGTGTGACGGATTGAAGACATTGGCGAAGCACCTGTACCACCATCGAATCCGGCAATGAGAACGACATCAGCTTTTGCTTTAGCAACACCAGAGGCGATCGTACCCACGCCTGCTTCAGAAACCAGCTTCACGTTCACACGACCTTTTCGGTTGGCGTTTTTCAGATCGTAAATGAGCTGTGCCAAATCTTCGATAGAGTAGATATCGTGGTGTGGTGGTGGTGAAATCAGACCAACTCCTGGAGTTGAGTGGCGAGTAGCACCAATCCAATCATCGACTTTGTCACCAGGCAGTTGTCCACCTTCACCAGGTTTCGCACCCTGCGCCATCTTGATTTGGATTTCGTCAGCGTTAGTTAAGTAGTATGACGTTACACCAAAACGACCCGATGCCACCTGCTTGATAGCAGAGCGTTCCCAGTCGCCATTTTTCTTACGCTCGAAACGCGCAGGGTCTTCACCACCTTCACCTGAGTTCGATTTCGCACCAATGCGGTTCATCGCAACGGCTAGTGTGGAGTGCGCTTCATATGAGATAGAACCGAAAGACATTGCACCTGTCGCAAAGCGTTTTAGGATACTTTCGATAGGCTCTACTTCTTCAAGAGGAATCGATCCTGCTGGGTTCTTAATGAAGTCCAACTGGCTACGCAGTGTTGCTGCATCATCACCTTGGTCATCGACCGCTTTCGCGTATTGCTTGAACTGACCAAAATCTTTGTTTCGTGTCGATTGCTGTAGCAAAGAAATGGTTTCAGGGTTGAACAGGTGCTTTTCACCACGCTGTTTCCACTGATAAACCCCACCTACATCCAGTACTTGTACTGGGATTTCACGTGTTGGGTAACCGACGCGGTGACGAACCAATACTTCTTTGGCAATGTCATCAATGGTTAAACCTTCGATACGTGTCACCGTACCTGTGAAGTATTTTTCTACGACAGATTTGCTAATACCCAACGCTTCGAAGATTTGCGCACCGTGGTACGACTGCAATGTTGAGATACCCATCTTAGAGAAGATCTTGAGCAAGCCACCATTGACGCCCTTACGGTAGTTTTCGAATAGAACATCCGAAGGCGTTTCAGGATCGAGCTTACGCTTCTTCTGAAGATCGATAATGGTTTCTGTTACCAAGTATGGGTTTACGGCATTTGCACCGTAGCCACATAGCGTTGCAAAGTGGTGCGTTTCACGCGCATCACCTGTTTCTACAACGATGTCACACTTCGCACGTAACCCTTTACGGATCAAGTGGTGGTGAACAGCGCCAACAGCCAGCATTGCTGGGATAGCTGCGTGGTTAGAGTTAACGGCACGGTCAGTCAGCAGGATGATGGAGTAGCCATCAATCACGGCATCTTCTGCGTATTGGCAAATGCGCTTCAATGCTCGCTCAAGCTTGCCTTCTTCTTCGCTTGCTCGGAATACAATGTCGAGTGTTTTAGCTTGCAAGTGCTCGTTGTCGATTGCGCGCAGTTTTTCTAGCTCGGCATTCGAAAGAACAGGGGATTCCAGCTCTACTTTCTGACAGTGTTCAGGGGTTTCGGCTAGCAGGTTTTGGTCTTTACCTAAGTAGGTATTCAAAGACATCACCATACGCTCACGAATTGGATCGATTGGTGGGTTGGTTACCTGAGCAAAAAGCTGCTTAAAGTAGTTAGATAAGTGCTGAGATTGATGTGACAGTACAGCCAGCGGCCAGTCGGCACCCATAGCGCTCAACGGCTCTTTACCATCTTTTGCCATTGGTACGATGATTTCATTGACTTCTTCCGAGCTCACACCAAACGCTTGCTGATGATGCATCAAGCGCTCTGAACTTGGCTGGTGGTGTTTGTTACCGGCTTCTGGTAGCCCTTTCAGGCTCAGAAGGTTGTCTTCCACCCACTGCTCATAAGGCTGTGCATTGGCAATGCCATCTTTCACTTCTTCATCAGAAATGATGCGACCTTGTTCTAAGTCGGCAACGAAGATACGACCAGGTTGTAAGCGACCACGGAATTCAACGTTCTCTGGCTCGATTTCAACCACACCAGATTCTGATGCCATGACTAGGAAGTCGTCTTTGGTCACTGTGTAGCGAGAAGGGCGCAGACCGTTACGGTCAAGTGTTGCCCCTACTTGAACACCGTCGGTGAAACAAACAGAAGCAGGACCATCCCAAGGTTCCATGATATTGGCATGGTACTGGTAAAACGCACGGCGCGTTGGGTCCATATTTTTGTTTTCTTGCCAAGCTTCAGGGATCATCATCATAAGAGCATGAGGCAAGCTACGACCAGAAAGTACTAGGAGCTCAAGCGCCATATCAAAGTTAGATGAGTCTGAGCTACCTTCCTGACAGATAGGCAGCAGCATGTCGATTTCTGCCTGAGTAAACAGGTCAGATTCCAAAATGGCTTCACGCGCTTTCATCCAGTTAAGGTTGCCGCGAACAGTGTTGATTTCACCGTTGTGTGCAATGTAACGGAAAGGCTGAGCTAAACGCCATCTTGGGAATGTATTGGTAGAGAAGCGAGAGTGAACCAATGCCAGCGCAGTAACCATTGTAGGGTTTTGCAGATCCAAGAAGTACTGAGGCACTTGTTCTGTGGTTAGCTGCCCTTTGTAGACAATGGTTTTGTACGACATGGAGTTGATGTAGAAATCATCCCCAATGTTCGACACACTTTCTAAGCAAACACGGACGGTGTAGTTTCGCAGAACATAAAGTTTACGCTCCAGTTCTTCTGGTGTCGTACCCGGACCGCCTGTGATAAAGACGTGCTCAAACTGAGGTTCAGTGCTAAGAGGATCAGCACCAATCATGGAGTTATCGACAGGGAGAACACGATAGCCTAGAACTTCAAGATCTAAGCGCTTTGCATTACGTTCAAGAATATCTCGGCATTGTGCACGTTTGTGCTCATCTTTAGGGAAGAGGACAACACCCGCACCGTATTTTTCAAAAGAAGGCAATTTAATGCCAAGCTTAACCGTTTCTTCCAACAGGAATTCGTGTGGCTTCTGCAGTAAAATACCAGCACCGTCACCCGAACACGGATCACAACCCTGACCGCCGCGGTGTTCCATGCGAGCAAGCATATCAAGCGCCTGCGTCACTACATCATGAGATTTACGGTTTTTTAGGTGAGCAACAAAACCGATACCACAAGCGTCATGCTCCAATTCGGGAGTGTATAGACCTTGTGTCTTTTGCTCTCTATCTACCATAGATACTTCCTTCCAGTTTATTACAGGCGCGGGTTACTCGCGTAAACGCACCTGTTCCTTTTAATTATGAAATCGAAACCATCTATGTTGATGGTCTGAATCCTTTCTGTTCTTCGCGGAAATATAATTAGCGAAGATAACTAATCCTTGGTGATATCCATTATGATTCGCCTGATTTTTAGGCATTTGTATTGGAGGGAATGGATATCTTCCGATTTATTCGCGCTCTTTTATTGGCCGACATTGCTCAAAAAAACGTGATTTGTGTAACTATCCTACATTTTTGTAATAGTAAATTCCATCCAAACTTAACGCAGAATGTGTGTTTTTTCAGCTGATTTATGCAGTTTTAGCTTAAAAAAACGATAACATCTGCAAAAAATCCTGTATTTTCTGCATCTTTATTGATTTTTGTTCGTAATTCATCTTTTTCGTGCTTCTACAATTTGGTGATAATTTTCGGTGATATGTAATTAAATTACATAAATGAGAATGATTCTCGTTTGATGTTTTTTCGTTCATATGACACAAGTTTTTCGATCTTAAAGAAGATTCTTTTGTAGAGGTGTTAACTCATAGCCATGAAACAATTGCACGAGTCGGTCAATACGTTGGGGCAAGACCTACAGCGGAGGTACGGTGAGAAAGTTCATAAATTGACGTTGCATGGTGGATTTAATTGCCCAAACCGAGATGGAACGATTGGTCGAGGAGGCTGCACTTTTTGTAATGTGGCTTCGTTTGCTGATGAGCAAGCTCAAGTTAAGAGCATTAAAGAGCAACTCGCAGATAGAGCGGGTGAGATAAGTCGAGCGAAAAAGTACCTAGCCTATTTCCAGGCATACACCAGCACGTACGCTGAAGTGCAAGTGTTACGCAGTATGTATGAAGAAGCGTTGGAACAAGCGGATATTGTGGGTTTGTGTGTTGGCACCCGACCGGACTGCGTGCCAGATGCTGTACTGGAATTACTGACCGAATACTTGAGTAAAGGGTATGAAATCTGGCTGGAATTGGGGTTGCAGACAGCAAACAACAATACGCTGAAACGGATAAACCGAGGGCATGATTTTGAGTGCTACTCGCGCATTACTCAAAAAGCGCGACAGTTGGGCATCAAAGTGTGTACTCATCTTATTGTCGGGCTACCAGGAGAGGGTAAGCTGGATTGTATAGAGACTATAGACAAAGTTGTCGATGTGGGCACAGACGGTATTAAGCTTCACCCTCTTCATATTGTAGATGGAAGCATCATGGCTAAAAGTTGGCTGGCAGAAAGGCTCGTTGCGCCAGAACTTGAATGGTACGTGGATATTGCGTCTGAGATGATTCGCAGGACACCACCTGAGGTTGTTTATCATAGAGTTTCAGCGACAGCGAGAAGGCCAACTTTACTGGCTCCGATGTGGTGTGAACAGCGCTGGCTGGCGATGACTGAAATTGGGCACCATCTGGATAAGCTAGGCGCACAAGGAAGTTTACTTAACCAACCCTATGAATTTGTTGATCCCAAACGGTTAGTTGAATAATTCATTTAAGCGCTCATTCCCCTATTTGTGTACAATCTGGACGGGCAATCAAGAGCGACGATCACGATGGAAGAATTTATTCACTGGCTTTGGGATAACACCCACGGGTTTGGTATCGATATTTTCGCGATATTGGTAGGATTCAGCCTGGCAATTGGTGCGAAGTTGTATTTTCAAAGGCAACTCAATGAGCTGATTCAAAATACCCCAACGGCCATGATTGCCATCGATGCTCATAGTGGCAAGCTACTTGATGCGAATACGGAAGCTCTTCAACTTTTGGCCATTAGGCGAGTAGGGGAGCAATACCTTTTCCCTAATTCGGTTTCTTCAACCGATTTGCTCCATCTATTGAATGACGCGTTTGATGACCAGCGCAAGAATCTATCCTATCGATTTTCTGTTTCACAGCATCATGAAGTAAACACCACCTTATCGGGACGAAAAACAGCTTACTTAGGGAAGAAAGCTTGGATTTTGTACTTAACACCTTATCAATCGACCGAAAGTGAGCTTGATGAAAAGCAGCAAGATTTGCTGATTTCAAAGCGGGTCTTGGACTCCATCTCGCAGCCAGTTTTTTATACAGATAAAAATGGGGAGCTGATCGGGAGCAATAGAGCGTTCGATCTTTTTTGGAAAGGAAGGTCAAGTGAAGGCACTAAAAGTGCGAAACAGCTGAGCCAGCAAAAGCACGGTCAGCAGCGCTGGACTACGTCTTCAGATGGTCATGCTTGCTTGTTAGAGACTCATATTAAAATGCTAACCGATGAAAACGGCGATGTGATAGGCAGTATCGGTATTAGTCTTGATGTGACCGACTGGCATAACAGCCAGCAAATATTGCGCGATGAAATGGAGCGCAGTAAAGACACTGAAATTGCCCTCGCACAGCGTGACACGATATTGCAATCGATATTAGAAGCCAGCCCCGATCCGATTGGTTTATTCAACCAAAATCGAATTTATGAAGCCTGTAATCAGCCTTATGTTGAAGCTCTTGGGGTCGCAACACCTAATGATTTGATTGGTAAGCGAGTGGAAGAGGTTGTTTCTCGCAAAGCTTACATGCGCTACAAAGACAGTGACGACAAAGTAATGCAGGAAGGCACCTCGCTACGCTATATCGATCGTATCGAACACAGTAATGGTGATGTTACTTGGTACGACGTAGTAAAAGCACCCTATCGGAACCCTGCATCAGGTACAAACGGTGTGTTGGTCATGGCGCGAGATGTCTCTGAACGATTCATCGTGGAAGAGCAACTCGAAAAAGCAAATCGAGAGCTGGAGAAACTGAGCTTCATTGATGGCTTAACAAAAGTTGCGAATCGCCGACGCTTCGATGAGCAGCTAGAGTTGTTATGGCGTTTGCACGTTCGTCAGCACAAGCCCCTGACCGTCATGCTGTGCGACGTAGACCATTTTAAAGACTACAACGACAACTATGGTCACCAAAAAGGGGACTCTGCGCTTATTGCTCTTGCGTCGACTTTCGAGAAGGTACTCTCTCGAGCTTCTGACTGTGTTGCGCGATATGGTGGAGAAGAGTTTGCCTTTATTTTACCCGACACAACATCGGAAGGGGCGAAGCGAGTTGCAGAAAATATTCATCAATACGTTCATGATTTGAATATTGTTCATGAACACTCTGGTGTAGCGGATCGCATTACTTTAAGCATCGGCATCGTGTCATACATTCCGGCGATATCAGAAGTGCCCAGCCAATTGGTGGCTATGGCGGACCAAGCGTTATACAAAGCCAAACAGAAGGGACGAAATCAGTCTCAATTTGTTTGAATTCATTGTTTTAACGTGGATGTGAAGCATCAATAAGAATCTTTTTTTGGCTACCGTTACAATACGGATTTCTGTCACGCTGCCACCCTCATTTTATACGGAGCTTTCATGAAGCCGATGAAAAACTTGGCGCAATACTATGTCGACTTGTTGGTCAAATTAGGGATTGTGCGTTTCTCCATTCTTTTGGCATTAGCCTTAGTTGCTCTCGCGGTATTTGTTCAGGTAGGAATTACGCTTGCCCTACAAGGTACTGTCGACAATATCGATATTGTTCGCTCCGTTTTCTTTGGTTTGGTGATCACACCATGGGCGGTCTACTTCCTTTCTGTGGTGGTGGATCAGCTGGAAGAATCACGTCAGCGTCTTTCCAAGTTGGTATCCAAACTTAAAGATATGCGATCGCGCGATCAGGAACTGAATCAACAGCTGCAAGAAAACATATTGCAGCTCAACCTAGAAATAGAAGAAAGACAAAAAGTCGAAGTCGCGCGTGAGCAATTGCTCACTGATATGGAAAACGAAGTCTTCCAAAGGGAAAAAGCGCAAGTGGAATTGGCGGAAAGAACGGCGTTACTTCGTTCCTTTATTGATGCGTCTCCCGACTTGATTTATTACCGCAACGCCAAAGGGGAGTTCTCTGGCTGTAACCGCGCAATGGAAGATCTAACGGGCAAGCGCGAACACGATCTAGTGGGCTTGACGCCTTGGGATGTATACAGCAAGGAAGTCGCGCAGCAAGTTGTGGAAACCGATGAGCAAGTTTTTTCGCACAATAACTCACTCACTTACGAGCAGTGGCTGGAATACCCCGATGGCAAAAAAGCGTATTTTGAATTGCGAAAGGTGCCGTTTTACAGCAAAGAGGGTAAGCACCTCGGTTTGGTTGGGTTTGGTCGTGATATCACTGAGCGGAAAAAATACCAAGATGCGTTAGAAAAAGCGAGTCAGGACAAAACCACGTTTATTTCGACAATTAGCCATGAACTGCGTACACCATTGAACGGTATTGTGGGTTTAAGTCGAATGTTACTGGATACCAAGCTATCTCAAGAGCAGCGCCAATACATGCAAACCATCAATGTGTCTGCGGTCAGTCTGGGCAACATATTCAATGACATCATTGATATGGATAAGTTTGATCGTCGCAAATTGGAGCTGTTCCCCAAAACTTTGGACTTTACCGAGTTCGTTTTAGAAATCGAAAGCTTGTCGAGCTTGATGGCAGAACAGAAAGGGCTTCGTTTCGATTTAGAAAGGCTAACAGAATTACCGTCGGGCATCGATGTGGATGCCACTCGCCTTCGCCAAGTACTGTGGAACTTAATCAGCAATGCCATGAAATTCACCAAAGAAGGTGGCGTGGTGATGAGCGTGAGTGCCGAAATATTTACCGATCAGGCTGAGATTGTTATCGAAATCGAAGATACCGGCATAGGTATTCCAGACGCGGAACTAGAGAAAATCTTTGCGATGTATTACCAAGTGAAATCGGGCAAAGACAACTTACACGCCGTTGGAACAGGTATTGGTTTAGCGGTTTCTCATCAACTAATTAACATGATGGGAGGCGATATTGTTGCATCAAGTGAAGAAGGGTTTGGAAGCACCTTTACCGTTACGTTAAAAGCACCGCTAGTCGAGATAGACCCTCAAGAGTCAGTTGTTGCACCAAGTTCCGATCGCCATTTACGAATCTTCATGGTCGAAGATATCGAGCTGAATGTTACCGTTGCACGTTCATTACTTGAAAGCCTTGGGCACAGCGTAGAGGTCGCAATGACGGGTGAAGAAGCGATCGCCTTATTTAAGCCAAGCGACTTTGATTTGGTTTTGTTGGATATTCAATTACCGGACATGACTGGGTTTGATGTAGCGGCATACTTCAGAGATCACTATGAACACCTTCCTCCACTCGTCGCTCTTACTGCCAACGTGTTGAAGGATAAAGATGAGTACTTCCAGAACGGAATGGATGAAGTAATCAGCAAGCCGTTATCAGTGAAAGGCATCAAAAAAGCGCTATCACTTTCTGATTTTTCTTCCAGTAATGTTGAAAATGAATGTAAAGAAGAACAAGAAGTTAGTACCCCTGCTGAAACACAGATAACGAATCAAATCTTAGATCTGGAAATGCTAGAATCCTACGTTGGAATAGTGGGGACAGGTCCAGTATTTGACAGCATTAAATTGTTTGAAGATATGATGCCGAGCTACATGGATGTATTGGATTCCAATATGACGGCGAAGGATCAGGCTGGCATTGTATCCGAAGCACATAAAATCAAAGGAGCAGCGGGCTCCATTGGCCTAAAACACATTCAAAGTGTGGCACAAAAAGCGCAATCACCAGAGCTGGCAGCATGGTGGGAAAATATACACGATTGGGTCGAAGAGATTCGCAATGGTTATCAACCCGATATCGATATTCTTAAAGCGTGGTTAGAAAACGAAAAAGGAAAATAAAATGAAAAAGCTTGCCTTAATGGCGGTATTAGCTGTGGCTGGGTGTGCACAACAAGATAGAGATGCTAATCAAGTGCCTTGGGAAAAAAGTACTGCGCAAGAGACCATTGCTGGCGCAACCGTGCGAATGACGGTGAACCTCTGGTTAAACAAAATGCCGGGTATTGATGGTGAACAAGGTCTATTGCTTCACGGATCTCTTTATCTAGAGGGACGTGAAGATTTACCTGCAGATTTGGATGCAAGTGCTCTCATCATAAAGCAGGGCGATTTAGTGCAATGGGTCGCGTTGGAAAGCATTGACGTACGCAACCATAGTGGCAACCGTTGGGAAGTCGCATTTAGCACGGATATGCCATTGAGTGACATTGAGAGTGTGGATGTTGGGTTGCAGCTGGCTGATACAGAAAACACATACTGGCTGACGCAAGAAAAAGTGAAAGTGGACAGCGTTTACTAGTTCTTGGTAGAGGTTACATGTACAAAAAAAGCCGATGGATTCATCGGCTTTTTACTATAAGCGCGTAGGCTTACTCGTCTAAATCACCACAAAAGCGGTAACCTTCACCGTGGATGGTGGCGATGATTTCTGGTGTGTCTGCAACCGATTCAAAATGCTTACGAATACGGCGAATGGTAACGTCTACTGTACGATCGTGTGGCTTAAGCTCGCGACCGGTCATCTTCTTCAGAAGGTCGGCACGTGTTTGAATCTTGCCTGGGTTTTCACAGAAGTGAAGCAATGCTCGGAATTCAGAACGAGGAAGCTTATAGCTGTCGCCAGAAGGGCTAACAAGAGAGCGACTGTTGATGTCTAATTCCCAACCATTAAATTCATACTTTTCGACGCTGCGTTTTTCTTCTTGAACAACGCCATTCGTCATAGAACGATTGAGAAGATTACGAGCACGAATCGTTAATTCACGAGGGTTGAATGGCTTGGTGATGTAGTCATCCGCTCCAATTTCTAGACCTAGGATCTTGTCTACTTCGTTATCACGACCTGTCAGGAACATGAGTGCTACATTTGCTTGCTCGCGGAGTTCGCGCGCCAGCAACAGACCATTTTTACCTGGTAGGTTGATATCCATGATAACCAAGTTAACTTGGTTGTCAGCAAGTACACGATGCATTTCTTCACCATCACTTGCTTCGTAGACAGTATATCCCTCTGCTTCGAAAATGCTTTTCAGCGTATTGCGGGTTACTTGCTCATCTTCAACGATGAGAATCTGCGGGGTTTGCATTGGCGGTACCTAAATTGTAACTAAAACTGTGCTAATAGAATAAATTCTAGGCAGAAAAATAACATACAGGTAAAGTGTTCTTGATAATAAACGATACTACGCAAAAAAACACCACCTTCACACGGTACGCCGTCCTTGGAAGTCTGATTTTGTAAGACTAAATCCTATGTCATGCTTGCTTTCTGCCATTTGCTGAACTGGATTTTATATTGTTAACAGCTTGCTAACAACGCCCAAATTCCAATTCCATTCACTTTGTTGATTTATATCAATAGAAGAAAACTAACAAGAATAGATAGTAAATGTATATAAAAAGTTGAAATTTTTATGCAGATTGATAGCACTCTCAAACAAGCCTATGTAGAAACATTCTTTTACATAGACCAAACAATCGGTTTTTCCAGTTTTTGCGTAATAACTGCTTGTAATCCAAGAAGTATAATACTGAGTGATGAGGAAAATCTGCGAAGAAATTCACAGTTAGAGTCGCTGTTACAACTCAATAAAACGCTACATTTGTTGGCTGGCGACATCAATTTAGAGTGGAGTGAAGCCAGCTATGCTGTAGAAATATCACTACAAAATGGCTTGGATTTAGCAAAGGCATTTGACCAAAATGCCATTTATTACGTGGAATCCGGTGAGCTGTATTTAGCATTTGTTACCGGAGAGATAGAAAATATAGGTAAATTTGAAAGCAAGGTAAAACCGATGCCTTAGCGGTTGTATACCTTAGGAAAACGGATATGTAACTTGTGGCGAGCTTTACCTACCTATGAATTTTAGTGCTTCAGGTGGCATAAGGGGATCCACAGTTTATAGTTAAATAAGCAGGAATATTTCAAGGAGGATTCATGAAAGACTTACTGCCTGATCTCTGTGATCAGTATGAAGACCAATTAACCTTACTCGACTTACCTCTACAAAACTTTGGGCAAAGAGCTGCGTTTTGGGGGGAGATAGTCACTGTGCGTTGTTTTCACGACAATTCCAAAGTGAAAGAAATGCTAAAAGAGAATGGAAAAGGAAAAGTATTGGTTGTCGATGGCAATGGTTCAAGTGAGCGAGCTCTAATGGGAGACCAAGTTGCATTAACCGCTCTAAACAACCAATGGGAGGGAGTCGTGATTTGGGGGGCGGTTCGAGATGTTGGAGCGTTATCTGAAATAGACTTAGGCGTGAAAGCGTTAACTTCCTGCCCTTTCAAAACAGAGAAAAGAGACATAGGTGAAACTCAAGTTGGTCTAACGATTCAAGGACAAATGATTCAACCTGGGGATTACCTGTATTCCGATTGGAATGGGATTGTCATTTCTAAAGAAGAGTTGAAAGTGAGCTAACAGGCTCAGAATGGTTGGAGTTGGATTTAGAAGCGGAAGCCTAATCCAACTTCAACGCCACCTTTTTGAAGCTCTTCGTAATCTAAGGTCGCGTGGATATCTAAATTTTCAGATAATTTTAATCGGCTAGACAGTTCAGCCGAAATCAGCTTTTCTTGTGGGTTGCTGCTGTTATCTTCGTAGGATTTTGAAGCTCTAAGGCTACTGTTTACTGAAAAAGATTCATTAAACGTGTAGTTCACTCCACTTAAGAAACCGTTATAACGAGGTGATTCTGAATTCGTGATACTTGCGCCAACATACAAGTCAACAGAATCAAATAGATTGTAGGAATAGCCACTGTCTATTTGCCAACTATCAAACTGAGTATTTGGTTGAGATTGACTCGATATAAACCAGCTGTGTGAAGATGGTTTCTCAGGGTTGAGTAGTGGTAGGCTTTCAGCAAAAGAAGTTGCAGGAATAGCGAGCAGACTCATTACGAGAAATAGTTTCTTCATATTTTGCCTCCCTGCTGAATAATCTACTTAGTGAATATAGCGTATCTGTAAAGCTACAACGATCTTTTTTTCGGGATTGATCATACTCTGGGATCATACTCACCTAAACACAGTATTTTGTCAAAGAATGATGATTCGCTTATATATGCACAAATTTTATAATAACTGAGCGAAGATTTATGATTGGCTCAAATAATAAGTTGATTATTAATATTTTTGTCGCGCAATGTTCTAAGTCTCATCTTTCACTGAGTCGAGTAAAAAGCAAAAAAAATAATCTTTTCATTGACTCTGATACAGAAAATCGGTAAACGTAAATGTAAGCAAACACACGTACACGATAAGATAAAATATATTCATGCTTAATCACCGCTCAATAGTGACTACCACCATTATTATTACCGACATTCGAATTGTTGGGGCGGGCTGGTAAGCGAAAGAAATTTCAAAAAAAGGCCTGTATCCCACGAGATACAGGCCTTTTTTTATGCAGGTTTAAAATATACCGGAGGAAGGGATGCGAGTTTTAAAATTTGGTGGATCGTCGCTAGCAGACGCAGATCGCTTTTTGAGAGCGGCGGACATCATTGCAAACAACGCAAAGCAAGAGCAAGTCGCTGTAGTACTTTCAGCACCAGGGAAGACAACCAACAAATTGGTGTCTGTTATTGAAGGGGCATTGCGTAATGGTGAGGCAGATTTGCAAATCGCAGAGCTTGAGTCATCTCTGCAAGCTTTGTTCGATGACGTTAAAAAACACGTGCCCGATCTCGCCAGCGCAGGTTTTTCAAATCAATTAAAAACTTCTTTAAATCAGTTGAAGCAGTTTGTTCACGGAATCAACCTTTTGGGTATGTGTCCGAACAACGTCAATGCTCGTATCATCAGTAAAGGTGAACGAATTTCCATTCAGCTAATGAAAGCAGTATTGGAAGCCAAAGGGCACCCATCTTTTCTCATCGATCCTGTCGAATACCTCGTCGCTAAGGGTGACCATCTAGAAGCGATGGTCGATGTGGAAGTGTCTACACAAAATTTCCGAAACAATCCTCTTCCAAAAGATCATGTCTACATCATGCCTGGTTTTACTGCTGGTAATGATAAAGGTGAGTTAGTGACGCTTGGGCGTAACGGCTCCGATTATTCCGCTGCTGTGTTAGCTGCTTGCTTGCGTGCTGAGTGTTGCGAAATTTGGACTGATGTTGATGGGGTATACAACTGCGATCCTCGCTTGGTTGATGATGCTCGTTTACTTAAATCTCTTAGTTATCAAGAAGCGATGGAGCTTTCATACTTTGGTGCTTCCGTTCTGCATCCAAAGACTATTGCGCCTATCGCTCAATTCCACATTCCTTGTCTGATCAAAAACAGCTTTAACCCGCAAGGCGCGGGTACGCTAATTGGGCAAGACACAGGTGAAGACAACCTTGCAATCAAAGGTATCACGACCCTTAGTAAACTGACTATGGTGAACGTATCTGGTCCTGGTATGAAGGGCATGGTTGGTATGGCAAGCCGAGTGTTCGGAGCAATGTCATCAGCCGGTATTTCCATTGTTTTGATTACGCAGTCTTCATCTGAATACAGCATCAGCTTCTGTATTGAACAAGCCGATAAAGCCAACGCAGAGCAAGTATTGAGTGACGCATTTGAACTCGAACTAAAAGATGGTTTGCTAGAGCCTGTTGAGTTCATAAATGATGTCGCCATCGTAACGCTTGTGGGTGATGGTATGCGTACTTCTCGCGGTGTTGCATCTCGTTTCTTTGCGTCTCTAACGGAAGTGAATGTGAACGTTGTTGCGATTGCTCAAGGTTCTTCAGAGCGTGCGATTTCCGCTGTGATTCCTGAAGATAAAGTATCTGAAGCTATCAAAGCGTGTCATGAAAACCTGTTCAATTCGAAACACTTCCTTGATGTATTTGTGGTTGGTGTCGGCGGTGTAGGTGGTGAGTTGGTCGATCAGATAGAGCGCCAACAAGCCAAGCTGGCAGATAAAGGCATCGTTATTCGAGTTTGCGGATTAGCAAACAGCAAGGGCTTACTTTTAGACAGCAAAGGCTTACCTCTGGATCACTGGCGTGATCGCATGACACACGCGACAGAAGAATTGAGTCTTGCTCGCCTAATTGCTTTGGTTCAGCGTAACCACATCATCAACCCAGTACTGGTTGATTGCACATCGAGTGAAGATATTGCGAACCAATACGCGGATTTCCTGGCCGCTGGATTCCACGTGGTAACGCCAAACAAAAAAGCGAACACAGCAAGCATGGCTTACTACCATCAATTACGCGATGTTGCTCGCTCTTCTCGCCGTAAGCTTATGTACGAAACAACGGTAGGGGCTGGGCTTCCGGTTATTGAAAACTTACAAAACTTGATTTCAGCTGGCGATGAATTAGAGAAATTTAACGGCATCCTTTCTGGTTCTTTGTCTTACATCTTTGGCAAGTTGGATGAAGGCATGACGCTGAGCCAAGCGACTAATATTGCAAAAGATAATGGATTCACCGAACCGGATCCGCGCGATGATTTGTCTGGTATGGATGTGGCTCGAAAACTTCTTATATTGGCACGTGAAGCGGGTTTTGAACTGGAGTTGGATGATGTTGTAGTTGAAGCGGCATTACCTCCTGGTTTCGATGATAGCGGCAGCGTGGAAGAGTTTATGGAAAGGCTGCCAGAAGCTGATGCACACTTCAGTGAACTTTCTAAGAATGCTGCAGAAGAAGGCAAAGTGCTTCGTTATATCGGCGAAATCTTGGATGGAAACTGTAAAGTGAGCATTGCTGCTGTGGATGAAAACGATCCGATGTTTAAGATTAAAGACGGTGAAAATGCCTTGGCATTCTACAGCCGCTACTATCAACCGATTCCGTTAGTGCTTCGTGGTTATGGTGCAGGTACAGAGGTTACGGCAGCAGGTGTATTTGCTGATGTTATGCGTACGTTAGGCTGGAAATTAGGAGTATAAGAATGAGTGTAGTGGTTTATGCTCCTGCCTCTATAGGCAATGTGAGTGTTGGCTTTGATGTGCTTGGTGCTGCGGTTTCTCCAGTTGATGGCACGCTTTTAGGTGACCGTGTATTGGTAAAAGAAGGCGCTGAGTCGTTTACTCTTGATACTGCGGGCGATTTTGTCAGCAAGCTACCAACCAACCCAAAAGAAAATATTGTTTACGATTGCTGGCGTGTGTTTGCACGCGAGCTTGATAAAAAAAGTGTACCGCTAAAACCAGTACACATGGTGCTAGAAAAGAACATGCCGATAGGGTCGGGGCTTGGCTCCAGTGCGTGTTCTATTGTCGCGGCGCTGGACGCACTAAATCAATTCCACCAAAACCCACTCAACAAAATGGAACTTCTGGCGTTGATGGGAGAAATGGAAGGTCAAATTTCTGGTGGCATTCATTATGACAACGTCGCGCCTTGTTACCTTGGCGGGTTGCAACTGATGCTCGAGGAGCTGGGTATCATTTCACAAGAAGTACCATGCTTCGATGAATGGTATTGGGTTATGGCTTATCCTGGGATTAAAGTTTCTACGGCCGAAGCGCGTGAGATTCTGCCCTCTCAATATCGACGTCAGGACATCATTGCGCACGGTCGTCACCTTGGGGGCTTTATTCATGCATGTCACTCAGGCCAACCAGAGCTTGCAGCTAAGATGATCAAAGACGTGATCGCAGAACCATATCGTGAGAGACTGCTACCTGGCTTCGCCGATGCTCGTAAATACGCTGCAACCGCGGGTGCCCTAGCTACAGGTATTTCTGGTAGCGGTCCGACGCTGTTCAGTATTTGCAAAGAAAAAGATGTCGCCGAGCGCGTAGCGCGTTGGTTAGAACAGAATTACGTACAAAATGAGGAAGGGTTTGTTCATGTTTGCCGTTTAGACAAGCAGGGATCAACCGTAACAGGAAGTGAGCTATGAAGCTTTACAACATCAAAGAAAATGACGAACAAGTATCCTTTGGCCAAGCCGTGCGCCAAGGATTAGGCCGTAACCAAGGCTTATTTTTTCCTTCAGAACTGCCCAAGTTTGAAGATATCGATGCGCTGCTTGATGAAGATTTCGTTACACGCAGTAGCAAAATTCTTTCTGCTTTTATTGGTGAAGAATTATCAGCGGAGCAAGTAAACCAACTGGTTGATGCTGCGTTCCAATTCCCTGCGCCAATCAAGCAAGTAAAAGATGGCGTTTATGCGCTGGAGCTTTTCCACGGACCGACTCTTGCGTTTAAAGATTTCGGTGGTCGCTTTATGGCGCAATCACTGGCTGCGGTATCAGATGGTGGCAAAATTACCATCCTCACCGCGACATCTGGTGATACGGGTGCAGCCGTAGCGCATGCTTTCTATGGTATGGAAAACATCAATGTTGTGATTCTTTACCCGAAAGGCAAGATCAGCCCTATGCAAGAAAAGCTGTTCTGTACATTGGGTAAAAATATCCACACAGTGGCGATCAACGCCGATTTTGATGCGTGTCAGTCACTAGTGAAAAACGCATTTGATGATTCTGCGTTACGCGAAGAGATCGGTCTAAACTCTGCGAACTCTATCAACATCAGCCGTTTGATGGCGCAAATCTGCTACTACTTTGAAGCAGCAGCTCAAATGAGCAAAGCAGAGCGTGAGAACCTTGTTATTTCAGTACCAAGTGGCAACTTTGGTAACTTAACAGCAGGTTTATTAGCGAAAGCAATTGGTTTGCCTATCAAGCGTTTCATTGCAGCAACAAATGCAAATGATACGGTACCTCGCTACCTAGATACAGGGAAGTGGGATCCAAAACCAACAGTTGCAACTACATCAAATGCCATGGATGTCAGCCAGCCAAACAATTGGCCACGTATTGAAGAGCTTTGCCAGTTACAAGGCTGGGGTTTGGATACGTTGGGCAAAGGTGCAGTGACAGACGAGCAAAGTGCTGATTCAGTTCGAGAGCTGAATGATAAGGGCTACTTATGCGAGCCGCACGGCGCGATAGCGTATCGCGTTCTAGATGAGCAACTTCAAGAAGGCGAAACAGGGCTCTTCTTGTGTACTGCTCACCCAGCTAAATTCAAGGAAGTGGTCGATGACGTTCTAGGTGCGGATATCGATGTCCCAGCACCACTTGCGAAGCACGCTGCGATGGAGTTGTTGTCGGAAGAGTTGGACAACGATTTTGACGCATTAAAAGCAGTACTTCGTCGAGTTCAAAAATAACAAGCAGCGAAGTTCCCAAAGCCTGCAACCTATAAAAAAACAGCGCTCATTGAGCGCTGTTTTTTTATCTGATAACCCCGAAGGGTATTCAATCAGCTTATCTTATAGAGACTCTGTAAACGTACGAGCAATAACGTCGCGTTGCTGTTCTTGAGTCAGAGAGTTAAAACGTACCGCGTAGCCAGAAACACGAATTGTTAGCTGAGGGTAGTTCTCTGGGTTGTTTACCGCATCTTCTAACGTTTCACGCTTAAGAACGTTCACGTTTAGGTGTTGACCACCTTCGATACGTGGTGCGGTTTCAATCGCCACTTCACGGCTTTCGAATTCACCTAGGTCAGATGCAGGAATAACTTGATCAGCTTCGTAGCCTGCGTTAGCTGCTACACAACGCGCTTCATTTTTATCGTTATCCAATAGCCAGATTGAGTTAAGTAGATCGTCGTTTGCCGCTTTAGTAATTTGAATACCTTGGATCATTCCTGTCTCCTAGTCCACGTACGTGGTGATGAATTTTGATGTAAATTTCGATTTTGTGTCGAGCTAGCTATTATATAACCAATAACCTTTGAGATAATATTGATTTACGTCAAAAAACAACGACTTTTATTAAAAATCGACCAGTAAATTTATTGAGCTAAATCAATTAATCTTTATAAAACAAAGTATTTACAATTTATTTTAAGTTATCAAAAATATTTTATATCTATATTTGTTGTAATTTTACTACAAAATAAGGTGTGGTATTCATCGATAGTGACTCGAGGTCAATGGTTGGGTAGCATTGGTGAAAGACTTTCAGTCACAATTACAAGAGAGCATATGAAATACATTGGTGCACATGTTTCTGCTGCCGGTGGGGTCGATAAAGCCCCTCAGAGAGCGAAAGAGATCGGAGCAAATGCTTTTGCTCTTTTTACAAAAAACCAAAGGCAATGGGTAGCGAAGCCTTTGGAAGAGGACACCATTACTGCCTTTAAAAAACAGTGTGAAGTATATGGGTTCAGTGCTGACACCATTCTTCCTCACGATTCGTACCTGATTAATCTTGGTGCGCCCGAACAAGAGAAATTAGAAAAATCTAGGGCTGCCTTTATTGATGAGATGGTACGTTGCGAACAACTGGGATTGAAGTTGTTGAATTTTCATCCGGGTAGCCACCTAAAGAAGATATCTGAGCAGGAGTGTTTATCTCTAATTGCAGAATCGATCAATATCGCTCATCAGGCCGTTCCCAATGTAATTGCGGTGATAGAGAACACTGCAGGGCAAGGAACAAACCTAGGGTGGCGATTTGAACATCTTGCCGAGATCATTAACCAAGTCGAAGATAAATCTCGAGTCGGTGTATGCATCGATACTTGTCACGCTTTTACAGCAGGTTATGACCTTAGAACGTTTGAAGCTTGTGAGCAGACTTTTAGCGCGTTCGAAAACATTGTGGGAATGCACTATTTACGTGCAATGCATCTTAATGACTCCAAAGTGGAATTTGCTAGCCGTGTCGATAGGCACCATTCATTGGGTAAGGGAGAAATTGGCTGGGATTGTTTTCAATACATCGCACAAGATACACGATTTGATGGTATCCCTTTGATTCTAGAGACCATAGAGCCGGAGATATGGAAAGATGAGATACAAGCACTCCGCATGTACTACCAAAACTCACAGGAAAATTAGATAAGTTGGCACTGATCTTTCATAAGAAATACTGAGATGAGAAAACAGAATTTGTACTCTTATGTGAGGAGTGACTTATGAATAGCCAAGCACCTGTCGGTTCTACGACAAACAGCTCTGCGCCAAAACCGTTACCTTTGCCTAACCGATACCATAGAGGTACTGGGCATTGGAGAACGCCACAGCAAAGCAGACCTGCCAAGCGATAAGGTAATACGCTCCCAACCAGTGTGTTTGGAGTGATCTAAAACCCAAGCCAAACCAAGGCTTGGGTTCTTTTTTGTTCTTATATTCCACACATCTTCGTAAAAAACATCTCGAAAGGCTAACAGGCCCTAGCTACCCAAAAACGAACTCGGTATCCTTTCTAAGATCAATTCCCCTAGTTTGGGAATCTCTATTGGAATGAATGTGAGGGTATTATGAGCGAGTCGCTAACTTGGCACGACGTTATTGGTGAAGAGAAAAAAAACGCCTATTTTTCAGAGACAATGGAATTTGTTCGGCAAGAGCGTGCTAATGGAAAAGTCATCTACCCACCGGAAAGCGATGTTTTTAATGCGTTTAGGTTCACTGAGTTTCATGATGTGAGAGTGGTTTTGCTTGGCCAAGATCCTTATCACGGACCCAATCAGGCTCATGGCTTGTGTTTCTCGGTTTTACCTGGCATTAAATCGCCGCCTTCTCTCGTTAATATGTATAAAGAATTGGCGCAAGACATTCCTAATTTCACCATTCCTGACCACGGTTATCTGAAAAGTTGGGCACAGCAAGGCGTTTTGATGCTCAATACCGTGTTAACGGTCGAACAAGGGCAAGCGCATTCCCATGCAAAAACAGGCTGGGAAACCTTTACCGACAAGGTAATAGAAGCAGTTAATCAGCATAGAGAAGGCGTGGTGTTTTTACTTTGGGGTGCGCATGCTCAGAAGAAAGGACGCATGATTGATAGAAATAAACATCATGTACTTGCGGCACCTCATCCGTCTCCGCTTTCCGCTCATCGAGGTTTTTTTGGGTGCGGTCATTTTTCGCAAACCAATCATATTTTGCAGAAGCAAGGTCACACTCCTGTAAATTGGCAACCTGAAATTGATTAATTTTTAATCGATATCAAGGAAGGCTTCTTTTCTCATTCTTAAACTCAAATTGAGGATAAAAAGAGGAATGAAGCCATGATTATAGAAAAAATAAGGCGAGAACATGGTTATATGGTTCGTTTGTTGGCGATTTTGAGTTCCAAGCTTGAGCAGCTAAGAAATGAGAAAACCATTAACTACAGCTTAGTTAAAGAGATCATTGATTATTTAGCTATTCACTCACAGAAAACACACCACCCGAAAGAAGACATTCTTTACCTTCATTTTGCCAACCACTATGGAAACCAGCAAAAAATCGATGATCTTGAGAAGGAGCACGTAGCCTTATCTAAAGTGACAGAAGCGTTTCAAAATACGGTAGAAATGATATTGCACGATGCAGTGATCCCATCAGACATGTTTGCATTGCAGCTGGAAGAGTTCATTTCGCGGCAGAAGGGGCATTTGGAAATGGAAGAGAGAGATGTTCTTCCGAAAATAGCCAAAGTTTTTACTGCGGCAGATTGGCGGGCGGTCGAAAGCCAATGGCTTCATGATGATGAAGACCCAGTATTCGGCAACACAATAGCCGATCAATACCGTCTGCTAGCGGCAAGAGTCAGGCAAACCGAGTTTGAAAGCACTTAACCTGTTTTGACACGAGAAAGATTCAAACGAGCAGATTTTCAAGCGAGAAAGCAGACAAGCTGCCGCTAAGCAAAGACTCGGAAAACGGTAAGTTCTCGACGGTAATGACAAA